>JBAVPI010000723.1:0-1993 GCA_049692915.1 Pyrinomonadaceae bacterium | reverse complement strand
GGGCACACGCACGTTCCCATGACGCTCTTTCGCGGCATCGCCGACGATCTCGACCTGAACGAGTGGCTGACGAAATACATCTTCCCTGCGGAGGCCAAGAACGTCACGGAAGATTTCGTGCGCGTCGGCACGCAGTTGGGACTAGCGGAGATGATTCGCGGCGGGACGACGACCTATTGCGACATGTATTACTTCGAGGATGCCGTCGCCGACGAGACGGCGCGTGCGGGCGTGCGCGGCGTGCTCGGCGAGACGGTCATTAAATTTCCAGTCGCAGACAACAAGACGTGGGCCGAAGCGATGAGCTACACCGAGCGCTACGTGGCGAAGTGGCGCGGTCACGCGCTGATTACACCCGCCATCGCGCCGCACGCGCCCTATACTTTGACGGAGGAACAACTCAAGGAGGTGCGCGCCTTCTCGGATCGCATGAAGGCGACGGTCGTCATCCACGTCGCCGAGACGCAAAAGGAAGTTGACGACATCTCGAAAGAGAAAGGCGCGAGGCCCGTCGAGTATCTGGCGAGAATCGGATTCCTTGGGCCGCGCGTAATCGCGGCGCACACCGTTTTCGTGAACGAGAAAGAGATCGGACTGCTCAGGGATTTCAAGGTCGGCGCGATACATAACCCGCAATCGAACATGAAGCTGGCATCGGGCATCGCGCCCGTGCCGCAGATGCTCGCGGCGGGCGTCGCTCTGGGATTGGGGACGGACGGCGCGGCCTCGAACAACGACCTCGACATGTGGGAGGAGATGGACACGGCGGCGAAGCTGCATAAGGTCAACTCGCACGACCCGCGCGTTCTGCCTGCGGCGGAAGCGTTCGCGCTGGCGACCATCGGCGGCGCACGCGCGCTGCATCTCGACGCAGAGATCGGCTCAATCGAGACGGGCAAACGCGCCGACCTCGTCATCGTGGACATGGACGGGTTGCACCAGACGCCGCGCTACAACGTTTATTCGCACCTCGTCTATGCGACGAAGGCATCGGACGTGCGCACGGTCGTCATCGAGGGGCGCGTCGTGATGCGCGACCGGCGACTGCTGACCCTCAACGAAGCGATCATCAAACAGAAAGCGCAGACTTACCGCGAGCGAATCACGCGCAGTCTCTCCGCATTGATTCCCGAACGCGGCTTGCGGGACGGCGGCGGCACACCGTCCCTCAACGTCGCACGGCGGGTTGATAGAAGCATGTCAGTCGGGCGATAATAGGGTTGACGAAAAATGATGAACTAATAAGCGAGCCGATGTGCTCGCTTTTGACTTTATGGAGTGTTAACCAGTGAAGGGAATTAGTTTACTGACAGGTCACATCCCCGCGACTCTCAACCTTTTTTTCTGCCTCGTGCTAGGGCTTTCGCTCTCGGACGGCGCACACGCACAACAACAGACACCGGCGGCGGATGCCCCCGCATCGCCCGCCGAACCCGTGCCTGAGACGGAAGCTTTACAGCGCCAGATTGCGCGCGCACGCTCTCTGGCGGCGGTCGGTAAACTGGCGGCCTCGGCGAGCGAACTCGAAGCTTTGCGCGCCTCGACGAACGACGAATCCGCGCGCTCCGTGGCCCGCATCATGCTGATGTCCGTCTATATCGAGATGCCGGACTACGCACGCGCGCACGCGCTGCTCGACGAATCTTACAACGCGCGCTCCGCGGAGCCGCGCGAGTCTTCCATTCGCTCCTACTACGCAATGGCCGGGCAGTCCATCAACGGCGTGCGCACGCACCTCGAACGCTATCGCATGTTCGGCTTAAACATCGCCGACGGAGATTTACCGGCGGAGGCCAACACCGACCTCAATCAGTTGCGCGCACTGCTCGAACAGGTCGTCGGGCAGGCGAAGGCGATTAGTGAAGAGGAAGCGAAGGCGGGCCGTGCCGAGAAGAGGTCGGATACGACGGCGCTGCTCGAAGACGCCGCCAGCGTGCGCCTGCGTCTCGCGCGCGGCGAGGACGACCACGCGCACTGGCAGACGGAAGTGGCC
>JBAVPI010000722.1:0-3771 GCA_049692915.1 Pyrinomonadaceae bacterium | reverse complement strand
AGGCCCGACAGCCGCGACGCGCCGCACCTCTTCGGCCTCGGCCTCAAGGAGATGCTCGCCGACGAGATGACCTCCGACCTGCGTGCCATCCGCCAGCAGGCCATCGAAGACGCGCGCCACGGCCCCTCGAATCAAACCGTGGCGCGGGCGCTCACGAGCAAGGGTACGAGCTACGGAACAATCCGCGCCACTCGCCACGGCAATCGCGTGGACGTGGACACTTCCAACGTGCAGGGTGTTGACGAAGACCTCCGCGTTCGCCCCTTCTTCGCGCACGGCGGCACGATCTCGATTCGCGAGTTCGTCGAAGGCGCGTTGAATAACGAGATGGGCTTGCAGGCGGTTGACCGCGACACCATGCGCGCGCATAACGGCCATCGTGTGACGACTCCCTCAGGGATGGTGCTCGACGGCACGACAGACCAGATTGACGCGCCCCAGACGGATGACATCGGCGCTGACCCCGACGGCGACGGCGTGTCGAACGAAGTCCCGACCGCGCTCGTTGACTACTTCGAGTTCTACCTGCTCAACTATTTCAAGCCCGCGACCTATGAGCAGACTACGCTGACCGCCGCCGGTCGCCAGAAATTTCTTGAAGTCGGCTGCGCCCAATGCCACGTTCCCGACCTGCTCATCAATCACGACCGACGCGTGGCCGATCTCGAAACCGTTTACGACCCCGCCAAAGGCATCTTCAACAACCTCTTCTCCACAGCCGCCGCGACCATCAACGTGACGAACGACGGCTCAGGCTTCCCGGCCTTGAAGAGCGCGAAGAATCAGCCCTTCCTCGTCAAAAATATCTTCGCCGATTTCAAGCGCCACGACCTCGGCGATAACTTTCACGAGCGGGAGTTCGACGGAACGATGCGGACGCAATTCCTGACGGCTCCGCTCTGGGGCGTCGGTTCAACCCCGCCCTACGGCCACGACGGGCGCAGCGCCAATCTCAAGGAGGTCATTCTCCGGCACGGCGGCGAGGCGCTCGCGTCGCGCAACGCCTTCGCCGCGCTCTCGGTTAACAATCAGAGAAACGTCATCGAGTTTCTCAATTCGCTCGTTATCTTCCCGCCGGACGACACAGCCTCGACGCTTGATCCCGGCAACCGCTTAACCCCCGGCTTCCCGCAGTTCGGACACGGAAGCATCAAGCTCACAGCGCTCTTCAACGACCCGACGGATGTCGAGTAAGACGTTTCAGCGGTGAACCCAAATGAGCCGCGAGGGGCGTGTTCCGACCGGAGCGTTAATCGCGTCGGTTGGAACACGCCCCTCGCGGCTTTCAAATTCAATATGCCTAGAGCGCTGACAAAGACGGTGCTCACTTGCCGCTCGCCATCAATTTTCCCGCCGTCCGCGCTTCACCTTTCACGCGCTTCCGGTTAACTTAAATCACCGTGCAACCACTCGCCGCACCATCATCCGTCAATGAACCCGGAAAGCACGCGGGAACTGCGCGCGCCCGTGCGCCGCTCTACGCAGAGGTCGCGCTGCCGCTTCGCCTCTCGCAGACGTACACTTACCGCCTGCCGCTCGCGCTGCAAGGGGTCGCGCAGGTCGGCGCGCGGCTGCTCGTGCCTTTCGGGAGAAAGCTTTCGACCGGCTACATCGTAGCCCTGCACGACGCGCTCGACCCCGCGTCGGGCCTCGCCGAGGAGAACATCAAGGAGGCCGAGGAACTGCTCGACGCCGAACCTTTGCTGACGCCGGAGGTGCTCGATGTCACGCGTTGGATCAGCGAATATTACGCCGCGCCGTGGGGCGAAGTGCTCAAAGCGGCGCTGCCCGCCGGCCTCAACTCGACCATCGAACAACTCATCACGATTACGCCCGAAGGCCGCGACGAACTGGCGCGTCTGCCCGCGAAGCGTCTGACGACGATGCGGGCACGACTCCTGCAATTCCTCTCCGTCGAGGGCACTGTGACGCTGCGAGACTTGTCGCGCGAACTCGGACAGGCGCAGGCGACGAAGGCTGCGCGCGAACTAGACAGCGCCGGGTGGGTGACAATCGCGCATCATGCGAAGAGCGCGCAGGCGAAAGCGAAGCGGCGCAAGGCCGTCCGGCTTTTGCCGCCGGAGGCTCATCACGAAAACGGGGCGCGCGCGCTCACCGCCGCGCAGCAACGCGTCGTCGAAGCTCTCATGGTTGGCGGCGGTGAAATGTACTTCGCCGAGTTGCTCGACGAATCGCACGCGAGCGTCTCGTCCATTCAGACGCTCGAACGTCGAGGGGTGGTGGAAATCTTCGTCCGTGAAATGCGGCGCGACCCGCTCGCGGGCGTGCAGTTGCCACGGGCCGACGAACTGGAACTGACGGACGAGCAGGCCGCCGCGCTCAAAGAGATTCAAGAAGCCCAAAGCACGGGCGAGTACGCGGCCTTTCTCCTGCACGGCGTGACGGGGAGCGGCAAGACCGAAATCTACATTCGCGCCATGCGACACGCGCTCATGCAGGGCCGCGCGGCGATGATGCTCGTCCCTGAAATCGCCCTCACGCCCGTCTTCTCGCGACGGCTGCGCGCGCACTTCGGCGATGCCGTCGCGATCTTCCATTCGTCTCTGACGACGGGCGAGCGTTTCGACGAGTGGGGACGCATCAAGCGAGGCGAAGCGCGCGTCGTCATCGGCACGCGCTCGGCGGTCTTCGCGCCCGTCTCGAACCTCGGTGTGATCGTCGTGGACGAAGAGCACGAAGCGTCTTATCGCCAGCAGGAGTCGCCTTTTTACAACGGGCGCGACACGGCTGTCGTGCGTGCGCTGAAGGAGCGCGCGGTCGTGGTGCTCGGCTCCGCGACGCCCTCTCTGGAATCCTTCCAGAACGCGCGCGGCGGCAAGTACAAGTATCTCCAACTCTCGAACCGCATCGCTAACCGTGCGATGGCGAAGGCCGAAATCGTGGACATGCGCGAAGTCTTCCGCGTGTCGGGCAAGCAGGAAGTTCTCTCGCCTCGACTGCTCGAAGCCATCGAAGAGACATACACGCGCGGCGAGCAATCCATCATCCTGCTCAACCGCCGGGGCTATTCCAGTTTCGTGCTCTGCCGCTCGTGCGGCGAACGCATGCAGTGCGAGAACTGCGACGTGACGCTCACGTTCCATCGCAGCGAGCGCAGCATGATCTGCCACTACTGCAACATGCGTTGTCGCGTGCCCGACGCCTGCCCCGCGTGCAAGGGCCAGTTCATCTACTTCGTCGGCGAGGGGACGGAGCAGATCGAGGAGATGCTTCAGAAACGTTTTCCCCTGCTGCGTATCGCCAGACTCGACCGCGACACGACCTCGCGCCGCAACACCTATGAGCAGGCTATTCTGCGCTTCGCCGCAGGCGAACTCGACATGCTTGTCGGCACGCAGATGATCGCCAAGGGCCACGACTTCCCGAACGTCACGCTCGTGGGCGTCGTCTCGGTTGACGCGGGCCTCGCGATGCCCGACTTTCGCTCCGCCGAACGCGCCTTCCAACTCATCACGCAGGTGGCGGGCCGCGCCGGTCGAGGCGAACTGCCCGGTCGCGTCCTCATCCAGACTTTTCACCCGCAGCACTATGCGCTCCGCCACGCCTGCGCGCAAGACTACGACGCGTTCTTCGACGAAGAGATACGCTACCGGCGCGAGATGAACTATCCGCCCTACGTCGCGCTCGCTTCCCTGCTCGTGCACGGCGAGGATTTCACGCGCGTCCAGATCACCGCCGACGAAATCCGCCGCGCTCTCGACGCGGCCAACACGGATCGCGCCTGTCGCATCCTCGGCCCCGCGCCCGCCC
>JBAVPI010000721.1:0-2449 GCA_049692915.1 Pyrinomonadaceae bacterium | reverse complement strand
ACGAGTACGTGCGCCCGCGCCGAGAGCGTGCCGAGCATGGCGCGCAGAGTCGGGCCGGTCGCGAGATCGAACGGCTCGCGCGCGGCCTCTCTGCTCAAGCGTTCGATCATCTCTTCGCGCCCGCCGTCGCTGCTGAGATCGGGGTCTGCGCGGAGGAGTCGGGCGTCAGAAGATTCGGCCACAATCTGCAACGGCATGCTCATGCCCGGCAGATAGCCGAGGGTCGTGCGAAAAATTTCGTGGCGCTCGACGAGTCGCCGCAGGGCCGCGTCCAACACAGGCACGTCCAGCGCGCCCTCGATCAAGAGCGCGCACTGCATCGAGGCGTTGCGCGCCTCCGGCCCCAACGCCCAGAGATGTGCCTGTTGGGGTGACAGGCGGAACCCGCTGACGGCTTCGCGCTCCGGCGTCATGACGACTCTCCTCCACGCGAGCAGGCGTGCGGCTCCGCCATCGCAACGAGAATCTCGCGCTCTCCGTCGAAGGGCCTGCGCCCGTGAGCGGCCAGCATGTTGTCAACCATGAGCAGATCGCCCGCTTGCCATTGAAAGGCGACGACGGACGCGCCGACGGCCCCTCGAATCTCGTCTATCACCGACGGTTCGATGGGCGAGCCGTCGCCGTAATAACAGTTCTTCGGCAGGTCTTGCTCAGGGATCACGCTGAGCAACGAGTCGCGGACGGCGGGCGGCAGGCTCGTCGGGTGAAAGAGCACTACTTGATTGAACCAGACGTGTTCGAGGGTTCGCGGATGAGTCGCGACAGCACCGCGCAACTGTCGCAGGCGCAACCCGTCTTCGTCCCCCCACGCGCACTCGATGCGCCCCGCCCTGCAATATTCCTCGACGCGCGCGCGGTCGTTCGTCTGAAAAACTTCACGCCACGGCAGGTCAACCCCGCTGTTGAAGTTGCGCACGTACATGATGCCTTTGCGCTCGAAGCGTTCTTTGATGGCGGGGTCAATGAGCCGCAGCACGCGGCGGCTATCGGCCAGCGGAGTCTCGCCGCCCGCCCTCGCCGGTTGACGGCAACAGAACCAGAGACGCATCGGCCACTGGTGCGAGTAGGCCAGTTCGTTGTGCAGGGGTATCTCGCAGTCAGCCGGATACTCGGTCGAGGTATAGACGCCGCGTGCGATCTCGGTGCGCGGCGAGGTGCGCTCGCGGTAGTCGAGCAGTTCGGGCGTGTGCGCCCGCGCCACTCGTTCGAGCGCGTGCGGCGAATTGATCTTGAAGCCGCGGAAGAGGATAGCCCCGCTCGCGAACAGGCGACTCTCGACGAGTTCGCGGTTGCCGCCGACCCACTCCGCAAGGTCGAGACTCTCGACTTCAGGCGTCATCAACGTCGGCAACGTCTCGCCCCCCGGCCACGACTCAACGCGGACGAGATTCTTCGTTGAGAGTGCGACGGGCTTTCTACGCGTCGCGCCGAGCTTTTGCCCGTAGAGCCGTTTGCGCTCGCGCTCGCCCGCCGACCGCTGCGACTTCTCTTCCTCGCTCAACAGGTCGAGCGTGCCAAGCGGCGCGTCGGGCGAATGAACGACGAGGCGGAGCAACGTCTCCAGCCGACGCAGCAAGCGCGTGGCCGTTTCGGCCCGAAAGATGTCCGTGTTGTAAGTCAGGCTGGCGCGAACTTCCGCAGGGCGCTCATGGAGTTGGAGCGAGAGGTCGAATTTCGCCATCACGAAATCGGCCTTGCGCAGTGTCGCCGTCAATCCCGGCAACTCGAAGCCTTCGGGCCGAAGCGGTTGAAAGTTGAACATCACCTGAAAGAGCGGGCTATGGCCGGACGCGCGTTGAGGTCTGAGGGCTTCGACCAGCTTCTCGAACGGCAAATCCTGATTGGAGAACGCCTCAAGACAGACGACGCGCACGCGCCGCAACAACTCTCGGAAACTGGGGTCGCCCGCAAGGTCTGTGCGCACGATCAGGGTGTTGACGAAGAACCCCAAGAGTCCTTCGATCTCGGCCCGGTTGCGGTTGGCGACGGGGATGCCGATGGGGATGTCGCTCTCGCCTGTCAGTCGTTGGAGGAGCGCGTTAAAGGCCGCCAGCAACGTCATAAAGAGCGTCGCGTCTTCCGTCCGGCCGAGGCTCTTCAGTTGCTCCACGAGCGACGCCGGAAGCGACGCCTCTTGCTCCGCTCCGCCGAAGGTTCGTGCGGCGGGGCGTTCGTAGTCGGTCGGCAGTTTGAGGAGCGCGGGCGCGCCCGCCAGCTTCCGTCGCCAGTAACTTGTCTGTCGCTCGATGATCTCACCGCGCAGCCAAGTTCTCTGCCAGACGGCATAATCCGCGTATTGAATGGGCGGCTCCGGCAGCGACGCCGGTGCGCCCGCTGCGAAGGCCGCGTAATGGGCCGCCAGTTCACGGATGAAGCTTCCCAGTGACCAACCGTCGCAGATGGCATGGTGCATCGTCAGCAGCAACAGGTGTTCGCGCTCGCCGAGCCG
>JBAVPI010000720.1:0-2189 GCA_049692915.1 Pyrinomonadaceae bacterium | reverse complement strand
TCGAAACATCGCCCGTGCACGTCGAAACATTGCCGGTGCGCGCCGAAATATCGCCCGTGCGTGACAAAATGTCGCCCGTGCGCGCGTAATCTTATTCAATCGCGTGTTTCGCAGGCCAGTGCGCGTGTTTCGCAAGGCGGTGCGCGTGTTTTGCGAGCCGGTGCGCGCAAAAGATGTCCCGTGCGGCGCAAAATTCACACAGTGCGCGGTGAAGTGTCTTCGTGCGGGGCGAAATGTCGCCTGTGCGCGTGTTTTGCAAGCCCGCGCGCGGTGAAATCTTACCTGTGCGGGTAAAATCTAATCCGTGCGGGCCAAAATCTCAGTTTTAACGGGTGGAAGATTGGCGCGGAGGGGTGCGCGCGGGGCTAATCTGCACAAATGTCGGAGCGGGCTTCGTCGTCTTTTGCGATGCGCTGCCGCAACTGCCGCATCCCGTCTCGCAAGTCGCCGCGCCGCCGCGTCCGCTCTTGCCGAAGGAGCGCAGGCGTGCGAAGGCCCTTCGCGCGACGTAGAGACACGCGGCCAGTATGATGAGCGACACCGCGATGGTCTGCCAGTCAAGTCTCATTTCAGTTCAACCCAACCCAAGCAGCCGCCCGCCCTGATACGTGACGAACGACGCGACGTAGGCGAGCGCCAGCATGTAGCCGAGCATGAAGAGCGGCCATCGCCAAGAGTTCGTCTCGCGCCTGACGACGGCGAGCGTTGACATGCATTGGAGCGCCAGCACGAAAAAGACCATCATCGAGACGGCGACGAGCGGCGTCCACGCAGGGCTGCCGTCCGCGCGCTTTGCGTTGCGCACGGCCTCGATGAGAGAGGGCGAATCCTCTTTGCTGTCCGGCCCGACGTTGTAAACGATGGAGAGCGTCGAGACGAGCGTCTCGCGCGCGGCGAACGATGCGATGAGCGCGATGCCCATCTTCCAGTCGAAGCCGAGCGGAGCGATGGCCGGTTCGATGAATCGTCCAAGCTGGCCCGCGTAACTCCCGCGCACCTGCTCGCCTTGCTCTACTCCCGCATTCTCATTTGACGAAGACGCGCTGCCTTCCTGTGCGACGACGTTAACTTGCGCCCCGCCCTTCTGCTCCGGCGCGACGGCGCGCGGGAACGTCGCGAGCGCCCAGAGCAGAATCGAGATGGCGAGAATCACCGTCCCCGCGCGCTTCACGAACAGCCACGAACGCGAACGCATCTGCTGAAACACATTGCCGAAGCCCGGCATGCGGTAAGGCGGCAACTCAAGGACGAGCGGTGGCGGCGGCGCTTTCAGAATCGTGTGCTTCAAAATCCACCCGACGATGATCGCCACGGCGATGCCGAGCAGGTACATCGAAAGAATGATGAGTGCGCCGACCGAGACGAAGCCGAAGAGTTTTCGCTCGGAGAAGAACGCCGCGATCATCAGCGTATAGACGGGCAGACGCGCCGAACAACTCATGAACGGCGCGATCATGATGGTCGCCAGACGGTCTTTCGGATTCTCGATGGTGCGCGTCGCCATGATGCCGGGAATCGCGCAGGCGAAGCTCGACAGAAGCGGCATGAAAGCCTTGCCGTGCAGCCCCACGCCGCGCATCAGCCTGTCCATCAAAAACGCCGCGCGCGCCATGTAGCCGCTGTCTTCGAGCAGCGAGATGAAAAAGAAGAGCAGCAGAATCTGCGGCAGAAAAACGAGCACGCCCCCGACCCCCGCGATCACGCCGTCGGTCAGCAAGTCCGTCAACAATCCACCCGGCATCCGTGCGCGCAGCACGTCGGCCAGCGTGCCGAATCCTCTGTCAATCAAATCCATCGGCAGCGTCGCCCAAGAGAAGATCGTCTGGAAGACGAGCAGCAACACGAGCAGCAGAATGACGGGGCCGAAAATCTTGTGCGTCACGAGAGCGTCAATGCGCTCGGTGGCGTTCGCGCTCCGCCGCGACTCCACTTTCGTCCCGTGCACGACCCCCGCGGCGACCCGCTCAATCCATTCGTAGCGGGCCGTCAGAGGCTCTTGCCACCAGCGCGGATTCCCCTCCGCGAGCCGCGCGCGTGCTTCGCGCACAGATTCCCGACGCGCTTCCTCGGCGGGCAAATCGTCGGCGAAAAGGTGTCGCAACGTCGCCTCGCGCCCGCCGCTCGCGTCGCCCGTAGAAAGCCGCGCCACCTCTTCCTCCGCACGCGCCGACAGACGCCAACCCGCGACG
>JBAVPI010000719.1:0-1599 GCA_049692915.1 Pyrinomonadaceae bacterium | reverse complement strand
CTGTCAGGATTACGAACTGCGTCGGCGCAAATGTAAGCACATCTTCGCCGTCGAGTACGTGCTGGCGCACCCGCAGCAGGGCCAGCGCCGGCGAGCCGCCCGCAAGCGGCAACCGCGCACTGAAGTCAGCCAGGTGCAGTGCGCGACTTACCGGCAGGCGTGGACGGCTTACAACCGGGCGCAGACTCACGAGAAGGCGGACTTTCTCGTGCTGCTCTCCGACCTCTGCCGTAGCGTCGAAGCTCCGCGTCAGGAGAAGGGTCGTCCGCGCGTCCCGCTCGCCGACATCATCTTCGCGGCCACGTTCCGCATCTACTCGACTATCTCGGGGCGGCGCTTCATGTGCGATCTCCGCGACTCCTTAGCGAGTGGTTATCTTTCGCGGTTGCCGTCCTACAACTCCATCTTCGATTACTTGCAGATGGAGTCATTGACGCCGTACCTCACACAGCTGATCGTGGAAAGCAGCCTACCCCTCAAGTCGGTCGAGACGGACTTCGCCGTTGATTCGTCCGGCTTTTCCACCTGCACCTATACACGCTGGTTCGACGTGAAGTACGGTAATGATGAAGACTGGCGCGATTGGATCAAGGTGCATCTCATGTGCGGCGTGAAGACACATATAGTCACCAGCGTCGAAGTGAGTAGAGCCTACGCTAACGACAGCCCTTACTTTAAGCCGTTGGTCGAACAGACCGCGCGTAGCGGCTTCCAGTTGGAAGAAATATCGGCAGACAAAGCATACTTGAGTGGAACCAACATCCGCGCTTCTTTGCTTGCAGGCGCGATGCCTTACATCCCCTTCAAGACGAACAGCACGGCGACGGGCGGCGGGTCGGTGTGGGCGCGACTCTTCCACTATTACAACTTCAAGCGTGAGGAGTTTCTGCTGCACTACCACAAGCGCAGCAACAGTGAGTCAACCTTTTCGATGATAAAGGCGAAGTTCGGAGAGCGGCTGAGATGCCAGACGCAGCGGGCGCAGTTCAACGAGGCGTTGTGCAAAGTGTTAGCGCATAACCTGTGCTGCGTCATTCAATCCACGTATGAACTCGGTATTGACCCCAGTTTTCGGACGGAATCTCAGCCTGTCCGAAAAGGCAGCTAGGTTCTAGGGATTTCGGGCAAAGCTTTCCTGCCCACAAAATATTTCTTGCCTGCAACACTGTTTCTTTGTCAAGATGTACCTTAAGTAATCCTAATCAGCAATAGAAAGGTGTGGGAGTTACGGTCTCCGTTTAAGTGCTGTATGTTTTCATCGCCCATCAAGAGTATCTTAATATGACAACAGTGATGAGTGAGACACTTCCGATTAACAGTGCCGCGCGCAACGCGATGTGGGTTTATGACGCATTTGTTGAGCCGCGCTTTGTTGGTGCATCTGTACTGGTCGAGGCAAAGCGTTCATACGAAATGCCTGACTTCAATTTGCTGCCAAATGGCGCGGACATTGCGGTCGAACTCTACAATGGTGCGATCACACTGAGACTAGACGGTGCACAACGACGCATCTACATCCGCCGCTTTGAATTCGTTTCATTCACTTCCGACGAGGAGGCTCGCCACAGGTTTCTGACGCTGTGGCGTGAAGTGGAAGCG
>JBAVPI010000718.1:0-9547 GCA_049692915.1 Pyrinomonadaceae bacterium | reverse complement strand
GTCGAAGCCTGCGCCGGTCTTGTTGTTGTTTAAGTTGGACGGGCGTTTATTCGGCGTCGTCCGCTTCGACCACTTCCGCTTCTTCGTCGTCAGCCGTTGTGACGGCGGAGGGACGGATGGCGGGGATGGTGGGCGTCGGTTCGTCGCCGCCGCCGTTGCCGCTGCTGCTGTTGCCGCTGAGAAGTTCGGCGAGGCTTTCGGCGGCCTGCTCTTCGCGGCCCTGTTCGATGGTCGGGTCGCGGTCAACACGGACGTTGCGGTAGTACTCCATGCCTGTCCCGGCGGGAATCAGGCGGCCCATGATGACGTTCTCTTTCAGGCCGCGCAGGTTATCTACGCGACCGGAGATGGCCGCTTCGGTCAGCACGCGCGTCGTCTCTTGGAAGGACGCCGCAGAGATGAACGAGTCGGTCGAGAGCGACGCCTTCGTGATGCCGAGCAGGAGCGAGTCGGCCTGCGAAGGCTCTTTGCCCTCGTCGGCCATGCGCGCGTTCTCGTCCGTGAAGCGGAAGCGGTCAACCTGCTCGTCGAGCAGGAATTCCGTCTCGCCGACTTCGCGAATCTTCACCCAGCGGAGCATCTGACGGACGATCACTTCGATGTGCTTGTCGTTGATGTTCACGCCCTGCAAGCGATAGACCTCCTGAATCTCGTTGACGAGATATTCCTGAAGCCTGTTCATGCCGAGCACGCGCAGGATGTCGTGCGGATTGAGCGGGCCGTCCATCAGGGCTTCGCCTGCCCTGACGCGGTCGCCTTCCTGCACGTTGATGTGCGTGCCGCGCGGGATGTCGTACTCGCGCTGCTCGCCGTCGTCGCCGGTGACGATCAGCTTACGTTTACCCTTCGCGATGGGGCCGAGCGAGATGATGCCGTCAATTTCGGACATGATGGCCGTCTCGCGCGGGCGACGGGCCTCGAAGAGTTCGACGACGCGCGGCAGACCGCCCGTGATGTCTTTCGTCTTCGTGGTCTCGCGCGGAATCTTCGCGATGATGTCGCCCGGCTCAACCACGTCTGCATCACTGTGCATGAGGTTGGCGCGGACGGGCATCTGATAGGTCTTCAGAATCTTGTTCGCCGCGCTGCGGATTTCCAGACGAGGCTGCTTCTTCTCGTCGGGCGAGTCCTTGACGACGAGACGCGATTGGCCCGTCACTTCGTCAACTTCCTCGTCAACCGTCACGCCTTCCTTCAAGTCCTGATACTTAATCGTTCCGGCCACTTCCGTCAGGATGGCGAAGGTGAACGGATCCCACGTGGCGAGCAGTTGATCCTGCTTGACGCGCGCGCCGTCTTCGACGTGAATGTGCGCGCCGTAAACGATCTGGAAGCGCGCCACCTCGCGGTTGCGCTCGTCGTGGATGGTCAAAGCGCCGTTGCGATTCATCGCGATGATCTCGCCGCGACGATTCTTGACCGTCAACAGTTCGACGTAATGAATCGTGCCGTCGGTGCGCGCTTCGTGCTTCGACGACTCTTCGAGACGCGCCGTGCCGCCGATGTGGAACGTGCGCATCGTCAACTGCGTGCCCGGCTCGCCGATACTCTGCGCGGCGATGACGCCGACCGCCTCGCCGATGTCCACGGGACGACCCGTCGCGAGGTTGCGACCGTAGCACTTGATGCAGACGCCGCGCCGCGATTCGCACGTCAGCACCGAACGAATACGGACGCGCTGAACGCCGGAGCGTTGAATCTCTGCGGCGATGTCTTCGTTAATCTCGTCGTTCGACTCGACGATGACGCGGCCCTCGACCGGGTCAATCACGTCGTCGAGCGCCGTGCGTCCGACGATGCGGTCGCGCAACGACTCGATCTCTTCGCCGCCCTCGATGATGGCCGTCGAAGAGATGCCTTTGAGCGTGCCGCAGTCCGGCTCGGAGATAATCACGTCCTGCGCCACGTCAACGAGACGGCGCGTCAGGTAGCCTGAGTCGGCGGTCTTGAGCGCCGTATCCGCCAGACCTTTACGCGCGCCGTGCGTCGAGATGAAGTACTGGAGGACGTTTAGCCCCTCGCGGAAGTTCGAGCGAATCGGCGTCTCGATGATTTCGCCGGAAGGCTTCGCCATCAATCCGCGCATGCCCGCAAGCTGGCGAATCTGCTGCGCCGTACCGCGCGCGCCCGAATCGGACATGATGAGAATCGGGTTCGATTCCTTGAGAAGTTTCTCTCGCACGTCCATCGCGAGGAACATCTCTTTCGCAACCTTGTCGGTCACTTCCGACCAGATGGCGATGACCTTGTTGTAGCGTTCGCCGTTCGTGATGACGCCGTCGCGGTACTGCTTCTCGACTTCGATCACGTCGCGGTCGGCCTTAGCGACCAACTCTTTCTTCGCGGGCGGCGTGACGAGATCGTCAATGCCGATGGAGATTCCCGCCTTCGTCGCGTAGAGGAAGCCGAGACTCTTCAGGTCGTCGAGCATCTTCACCGTCGTCTCGTGGCCGAGCCGGAGGTGACAGTAGTTGACGAGCGCCTGCAAGCCCTTCTTCTTCAAAGTGCCGTTGAAGTAGGGCAGCCCCTTCGGGATTTGGTCGTTGAAGATGACGCGTCCCACCGTCGTGTTGATGACGCGGCGGACGTTCTCCTGCACCGCGCCGCGCATCACGTCCTGCGTGTCGTGCTCCTGCGTCAAGTCCATGAAGTCGCCCGCGAGACGGAGCTTGATGGGCGTCTGCGTCGTCACCTCTTTGGCGTCGAGCGCGAGCAGCACTTCGTTCGACGAAGCGAAGACGCGGCCCTCGCCCTTTGCGCCCGGCCTGTCCTTCGTCAGGTAGTAGCAACCCAGCACGATGTCCTGCGAAGGCACGGCGATGGGCTGGCCGTTCGCCGGACTCAGGATGTTGTTGCTGGACAGCATCAAGACCGACGCCTCGATCTGCGCTTCGGGCGAGAGAGGGATGTGGACGGCCATCTGGTCGCCGTCGAAGTCGGCGTTGAAGGCCGTGCAGACGAGCGGGTGAATCTTGATCGCCTTGCCTTCGACAAGCACCGGCTCAAAGGCTTGGATGCCGAGGCGGTGGAGCGTTGGGGCGCGGTTCAGCAGAACCGGATGCTCGCGAATCACCTCTTCGAGAATGTCCCACACGACCGGCTCCTGCCGGTCAACCATCTCGCGCGCCTGCTTGATGGTGGCGGCGTACTGCTGCTTCTCAAGCTGGTTGTAGATGAACGGCTTGAACAACTCCAGCGCCATCTTCTTCGGCAGACCGCACTGGTGGAGTTTCAGTTCCGGCCCGACGACGATGACGGAGCGGCCCGAATAGTCCACGCGCTTGCCCAAAAGGTTCTGGCGGAAGCGTCCCTGCTTGCCCTTCAAAGTGTCCGAGAGCGACTTCAAGGGGCGGTTGTTGACGCCGCGCAGGACGCGCCCGCGCCTGCCGTTGTCGAACAGTGCGTCCACCGCTTCCTGAAGCATGCGCTTCTCGTTACGCACGATGACTTCGGGCGCGCGCAACTCCATCAACTTCTTCAAGCGGTTGTTGCGATTGATGACGCGGCGATAGAGATCGTTCAAGTCCGACGTGGCGAAGCGCCCGCCGTCCAAAGGCACAAGCGGGCGAAGCTCCGGCGGGATGACCGGAATCACGTCGAGAATCATCCACGCCGGACTGTTGCCCGACTTCTTGAATGACGTGACGACTTTCAGGCGCTTGGAATACTTGAGCTTCTTCTGCTGCGAAGTCTCGTCCTTCATCTTCTGGCGCATCTCGATGGAAAGCTCGTCCACCTCGACCATCAGGAGCAGTTCTTTAATCGCCTCAGCACCCATCTTCGCGACGAACTGGCCGGGGAAGTCGCGCATCAGTTCCCTGTAACGCTCGTCCGTCAGGAGTTCCTTCTCCTTGATCGGCGCATCGCCCGGATCAATCACGATGTAGGACTCGAAGTAGAGAACTTTTTCGAGTTCGCGCAGAGGGATGTCGAGCAAGTGGCCGATGCGCGACGGCAAGCCCTTGAAAAACCAGACGTGCGAGCAAGGGCTTGCAAGTTCGATGTGGCCGAGGCGTTCGCGGCGCACCTTCGCCTGCGTCACCTCGACGCCGCATTTATCGCAGATCACCCCCCGGTGCTTCATGCGTTTGTACTTGCCGCACAGACACTCCCAATCGGTGACGGGGCCGAAGATGCGCGCGCAGAACAGGCCGTCGCGCTCCGGTTTGAACGTGCGGTAGTTAATCGTCTCCGGCTTCGTCACCTCGCCGTGCGACCAGTGCCTGATCTTCTCCGGCGAAGCGAGACGAATGCGGATTGACTCGAAGTGAGGGGCGAGTTGCGTTTTATCTTGCTGGAATCGAAACACGTTTTTAATCTCCGTAAGCAGTAAGCCGTCAATGGATGAACTGTAGGGCCGGGTGCTCTGTCCCTGCCCGCACTGCGTTATCCCAAAGACGGGCAGGGACTAGCCCTGCCCCTACAAGTTGCCCGTCTTATTAGTCGAGAAGGCCGACGCCCGCGGGCGGGACGAGGGGCAGGCCCACGTCGTCGCCTTCAGCCGCGCCGTTCTTGTCGAGCAGTTCAACGTCGAGGCAGAGAGACTGCAACTCGCGCACGAGGACGTTGAAGGATTCCGGCACACCGGGGTTGAAGTCCGCTTCGCCCTTGACAATGGCCTCGTAAATCTTCGAGCGTCCGGCCACGTCGTCCGACTTCGCGGTCAGCAACTCCTGTAGGATGTGCGCCGCGCCGTAGGCTTCCAAAGCCCAGACTTCCATCTCGCCGAAACGCTGGCCGCCGAACTGCGCCTTGCCGCCGAGGGGCTGCTGCGTAATCAGCGAGTACGGCCCGATTGAGCGCGCGTGAATCTTGTCGTCCACGAGATGCGACAGCTTGAGCATGTAGATGTAACCAATCGTCACCATCTGCTCGAACTGGTCGCCGGTCAGGCCGTCGTAGAGAATGGTCTTGCCGGAATCATTGACGATGCTCGGCAGGCCCAGCTCAAGCAGGCGTGTGTTCGACTCCTTGATCTTCTCTTTGATCTCAGGCTCGGTCGCGCCGTCGAAGACCGGCGTCGCGAAGTGCATGCCGAGAACGCGCGCGGCCCAGCCGAGGTGCGTCTCAAGAATCTGCCCGACGTTCATGCGCGAAGGCACGCCCAACGGGTTCAGGACGATGTCAACGGGCGTGCCGTCCGGCAGGTACGGCATGTCCTCTTCGGGCAGGATGCGCGCGATAACGCCCTTGTTGCCGTGGCGTCCGGCCATCTTGTCGCCGACTGAAAGCTTGCGCTTCATCGCGATGAAGACCTTGACCATTTTGATGACGCCCGGCGCGAGTTCGTCGCCCTGCTTGAGCTTGGCGATCTTCTCGTCGTAGATGTCGGTCAAAATTCTGATCTGGCGTTCGGTGCGATCCTCGAAATCTTTCACGTCCGCCGTGATGTCGGCGGCGCGCGCTCCGGCCAACTGAGCTTTGCGGAGCGCCTTCGGCTCAATGCCTACGAGCATCTCGCGCGTCAGCGTCTCGTTCTTGGGAACACGCACTTCCTTATCCACGACGAGGTCTGCCGAAAGCTTGCGGCCCTCGAAGAGTTCGTAGATGCGCGCGTCGCGCTGCTCGCGCAGGATGCGAACTTCGTCCTCCATGTCGCGGCGGAGGCGGCTTTCCTCCTCCTCCTCGATGGAGAGCGAACGCTGGTCGCGCTCCTGACCCTTGCGCGTGAAGACCTGCACTTCGACGACCGTCCCGTCAATGCCCGGAGGCGAGACGAGCGATGCATCCTTCACATCGCCGGCCTTCTCGCCGAAGATGGCGCGCAGGAGTTTCTCTTCCGCGGTCAGCTGCGTCTCGCCCTTCGGCGTCACTTTGCCGACGAGAATCGAGCCGGGCTTGACCTGCGCGCCGATGCGGATAATCCCCGAATCGTCTAAATCGCGCAGCATGTTTTCGCCGACGTTCGGAATGTCGCGCGTGATCTCTTCCGGCCCCAACTTCGTGTCGCGCGCCTCGATCTCAAGCTCTTCGATGTGAATCGAAGTGTAGTAGTCGTCTTTGACGAGATGCTCGGAGACGAGAATCGCGTCCTCGAAGTTGTAGCCGCGCCACGGCATGAAGGCCACGAGCACGTTACGACCGAGGGCGAGTTCGCCCTTGTCCGTGCAGGGGCCGTCGGCGATGACCTGCGCCTTCGAGACGCGCTCGCCGATCTCCACGATGGGCCGCTGGTTGATGCACGTGTTCTGGTTCGAGCGGCGGAACTTCGTCAGCGTGTAGATGTCCGCCGTCACTTCGCGCGAGATCGTGCCGTCAACGTTGTGGTCTGCGCGCACGATGATGCGTTCAGAGTCCACGTAGTCCACCACGCCGTCGCGACGTGCGGAGACGACCGCGCCGGAATCCCTCGCCGTGACGCGCTCCATCCCAGTGCCGATGTAGGGCGCTTCGGCGCGCAGCAAGGGAACGGACTGCCTTTGCATGTTCGAACCCATCAGCGCGCGGTTCGCGTCGTCGTTCTCAAGGAACGGGATGAGCGAGGCGGCGACCGAAACGAGTTGCTTCGGGCTAACGTCAACGTACTGGATGTCTTCGCGCAGCGCGGAGATGAACTCGCCTGCCTGTCTGGCGGCGTTGCGGTCGTTGATGATGTTCCCGGCCTCGTCGAGTTCGATGTTGGCCTGACCGATGATGTACTTATCCTCTTCCCAAGCCGTCAGGTAGAACGGGTACGACTCGTACTCGGCCCGCCGACCGTCAGCGCCGATGCGCTTGTTGGCCTTGTCCACGTCTTCCTGCGGCACGTGATCGCCCGGCTTGAACTTCGTGTCCGCGCCGTTGATGATGCGCACGTACTCGACGACGCGCCCGTCAGCGACCTTGCTGTAAGGCGACTCGATGAAGCCGAACTCGTTGATGCGCGCGAAGCACGAGAGGCTGGAGATCAGGCCGATGTTCGGGCCTTCCGGCGTCTCAATCGGGCAGATGCGCCCGTAGTGCGTCGGATGCACGTCTCTGACCTCGAAGCCCGCGCGCTCGCGCGAGAGTCCGCCCGGCCCTAGAGCCGAAAGACGACGCTTGTGCGTAATCTCGGAGAGCGGGTTGGTCTGATCCATGAACTGCGAGAGCTGACTTGAGCCGAAGAACTCACGCACCGCCGCCGTCACCGGCTTGGCGTTGATGAGGTCGCGCGGCATCGTCGTCTGCATCTCCTGCTGGATGGACATCTTCTCTTTAATCGCGCGCTCCATGCGCACGAGGCCGATGCGAAACTGGTTTTCGAGCAGTTCACCGACGGCGCGCACGCGGCGATTGCCGAGATGGTCAATGTCGTCCGCCAGATACTCCGAGGGGTTGCGGCGCATCTTCAAGAGATACGCGATGACCTGCACGAAGTCCTGCGACGAAAGGAGCGGGTCGGTGATGCGGTCGCGCTCCGGTCGGCCCATCTTGATGTTGAACTTCAGGCGACCGACGCGCGAGAGGTCGAACTTACGGTCATCGAAGAACATGCCCTCGAAGAGACGGTAAGCCGTCTGCACGGTCGGAGGATCGCCGGGACGCATCTTGCGATAAATTTCCAGCAGCGCATCCACGGGCTTCGTGATCGCGTCCTTCTTGAGGGTCTGCGCGAGCACCGAGCCGAGGTCGTCGCGCTCCGGGAAAAAGACCGTGAAAGTGACGACACCGGCGTCGCTGATCTCCTGCAACTTCGCAGGGTTAATCTCCGTGTTGGCCTCGACGAGCACCTCGCCCGTCTCCATGTTGACCACATCGCCGAGAGCGTATGCGCCCTCGAACTGTTGCAGATCAACCTCGACCTCCGAGACGTGCGCCTTGCGCAAATCCTTGAGCACGCCCGCCGTGATTTTCTTACCGGCCTTCACAATCGGGTCGCTGCTTCCACGGGCCTTGAGGTCGTGCTCGGTCTTCATGCCGGAGAGATTCGTCGGCCCGTCCTCGCGCACGGCGATGTAGAGGCGACCGTCGGCGGCGCGCACCTCGTCGGCGACGTAGAAGGAGCGCAGGATGTTCTCGTCCGTGAACGAAGCGTTCTTGACGGCGTCCTCAAGCTCTGCGTCCGTGTGAAAATTCTTCGGGCTGAAGTCCGGGTTAAGCCAGATGCCGAGGGCGCGCAGGAAGATGGACGCGAGGAACTTGCGTTTGCGGTCAATGCGCACGTAGAGCAAATTCTTCTGGTCGTACTCGAACTCGACCCAAGAGCCGCGGTACGGAATCACCTTCGCGAGATAGACGGGCGACTTCTCGAAGAAGACGCCGGGCGAGCGGTGAAGCTGCGACACGATGACGCGCTCAGTGCCGTTGATGATGAAAGTGCCGTTGTCCGTCATCAAGGGAATTTCGCCGAAGAAGACCTCTTCCTCCTTGATGTCGCGGATTGACTTCGTGCCCGTCTCCGGGTCTTTGTCGAAGACGGTCAGGCGGATTTTGACCTTGAGCGGGACGCTGTAGGTCATGCCGCGTTCCTGACACTCCTGCTGGTCGTGCTTGTGCTTGAGGCCGACGGGTTCGCCGCAGTTGTCGCACAGAGTGGGACGCACGGCGTTGAACGTGCCGCAACTGTGGCAGAGCGTCTCGCCGGGAACGAGCGGGTCAACCTTGACGAGCGCCGCGCAGTTTTTGCAGTTGGCGCGCAGGTAACGCAGACCTTCGAGCCGCCCGCACTTGCATTGCCAGTTGCCGATGTGGAACTCGACGAAGTCCAGTTCGGCGGTCTGGCGGAAGTCCGAGATCGAGAAGACGGAGCGGAAAACGGCCTGCAAGCCCGTCTGCTCGCGCTCTTCCGGCAGCAGATCCATTTGCAGAAAGCGGTTGTAGGAGTCGCGCTGTATCTCGATCAGGTTCGGGATGCGCGCGGCCGTCTTGATTTTCGAGAAGTCGTGCCGCTCTGGCGGCTGGCTCTGGCGGCGACCCGCGCCCGTGGTGCTCAGTTGAAGCGGATTTGCAGACATCTGGAGTTCCTTCTTAAAAGCGATCATCTGTCAGCAGTCAGCGATCAGCTTTGTCAACAACGGAATATAATAAAGACCGCGTGCGTCCCGATTGGGCCAGTTAAGCCCATTTTCGATAACTGTCTGCTGGCAGCTATCCGTGGAGACGCCAAACCGCGGTCAGAGCGCACGAGTCTCTGACCGCTTGGCTGAAACCAAAAGCGGTTGAACTATTCAAAGTTTGTGGGAGTAACGAAAGCGCCTCAATACTCCCCTACCTTAGCCGCTAGGGCGGCCAACTGTCAAGAGCAGTGACGTGTGATGAGCGACAAGTGACGGCACGGACAAGCTTTCAACCTGCCGCCCGCCACTTGCCACCCGCCGCTGTTTTATTTGACTTCGACGGTCGCGCCGGCATCCGCGAGTTTCGCGCGGATGGCTTCGGCCTCGTCCTTCGAGACGCCTTCCTTGACGGCCTTCGGCGCAGCCTCGACAAGGTCTTTGGCTTCCTTCAGACCGAGCGCGGTGATTTCGCGGACGACCTTGATGACGTTGATCTTATTGCCGCCTGCGGCCTGCAAAACAACGTCGAACTCGGTCTTCTCTTCAGCCGCGGGCGCAGCCTCGCCGCCGCCTGCCGGGGCCGCCGCGAC
>JBAVPI010000717.1:0-2126 GCA_049692915.1 Pyrinomonadaceae bacterium | reverse complement strand
ACTGAATCGCGCCGATGCGCTCGCCCTCCGCGACGACGACGTGGATGCCATAGACGGGCGCGTCCTTGGCGGAGCGCGGGCGTCGGCGCGCGACGAGCGCGTTCTCCGCCGCGATGAATTCGGTTTCGATGAAGAGGTTGCTGAAAGCCGGATGCGCGGCGTCGGTCGCGCCCGCTGCGAGCACCACCTCGGAGTAGCTTGTGACCTCGATCTCGCGCACGCGTGACGATCCGTTCGTCAGCGAGATGCGCCGCACCTCGGCGTCGTCTTCGGGCGAGACGATGACCTCCGTGTGCGTGATGATGCCGGTGTCGCTGCGCCAGAAATCAACTTTGTCCTCCGAGAAAGTCACTTCGTAAGACTTCGGAGAGCGGCCCACGGGCTGGTATCCGGCAGACCAGACCGCGCCGCTGCGCACGTCGCGCAGGTAGAAGAACGAGCCGTAATTGTCGCGCGTCACGTCTTCGCGCCAGCGCGTGACGGCCAGTCCACGGCACGCCGAATAGCCCGCGCCCGCGGTCGTGACCATCACTGTGTACGCGCCGTTCGAGAGCAGTTGCGTGCGCGGCGTCGGCAGGTTCGGCGCATCATAGACGCGCGTCACGAAGCCGGTCAGCGTGTGAACGACGCGCCCCGACAAAACTTCTTCGGCGCGCGGGTGTGCCGCCGCGACTCCGCGCGGGACGCGTTCCTGTAACAGCAACTCGGTCGCCTGCACAAGCGGCTCGGCGTGAAAGCGTCGCTGCATCACGTCGGCGTTGAGCAGATTGTCGAGCGCGACGAGGCTCATGCCCTGATGATGCGCCATGAAGGCGCGGATGAGCACGCGCTTCTGGTTCTGCGGCAGACGCTCGGCCGTGTAGTCAATGGATTCGTAATAGCCGTAACGCGCGAGCGCGCCCTCGCGCTCCAGCCTGCGGATATTTTCCAGAGCGGCGCGCGGCTCGACGAGCGAGGCGAGCATCGTGGCGTAAGGCGCGACGACGAGGTCTTCGATGAGGCCGCGCTTCAAGCCGAGGCCGGGCACGCCGAACGGGCCGTACTGGTAGTTGAGTTGCAGGTCGCGCGCGTTGTAGGCCGCCTCCGAGATGCCCCAAGGCACACGGCGCTCCTCGCCGTACTCGATCTGCCGCCCGACGATGGCCGTGTAAGTTTCATGCAGCAGCGTCCGCTCGTAGTCGCGCATGACGAGGAGCGGCATCAGGTATTCAAACATCGTCGCCGTCCATGAAATGAGCGCGCGCCCACCGTCCACCGGCGTCAATCCCCTGCCCAGATGAAACCAGTGCTCCTGCGGCACGTCGCCCTTCGCGATGGCGACGAAGCTGGCGAGACGCGACTCGGAGGCGAGCAGGTCGTAATAAGAGTTGTCGGCGCGACTCGCCGAGACGTTGTAGCCGATGACGAAAACCTTACGCTCGGCATCGAGCAGAAACTTGAAATCCGTCTCGTCGAAAATACGCTGGCAGTCGCCCGCCAGTGCGCCCGCACGCGCGATCAGCATCCCCGTCGCTTCCGACGCTTCTTCGATGGCACGCGTGAGCAGTTCGAGCGTCGCGAGCGCGGCGACGCGTGCTGCTTCGTCCACCGTGGAACTTCGTTCGATCTCTTCGCGCAACGCGTTGATCTGCAAGAGCGTCAGGCGGTGACGCTCGAACATCTGCGACGGAGCGGCGGGTGTGTCCAACTCCCGCGCCGTCGCTTCCCATCGCGCGAGATGTTCGGCGGAACAGAATTTGATGAGCGGCGTGAGTTGCGCCGCCAGCATGAAACTTTCGTGCGCGAGCGTGTGGAGGTCGCGCGCGAGGTTCTGCGTCTGCCGCCGGAGCGCGTCGAGCCAGAAGCGCAGTTCCGCGAAGTTGTCCGCGCCGTGCTCGTGAGAGAGCGCGCCGACGATGTCGTCGAGCACGAGCGCGTGCTTGTTGAGCGCGGCGAGAAGTTTCGACCATCCGCTGAAAGTCTCCGGCGCGTCATTCGCGACGAGGCGCGCGCAGCCGTCGAGTTCGTCGCGCAGGTGTTTGACCGTCACGACCTCCGTCCGCTGCCGGATCGAGCCGAGCCGCGTCGCCTCTTCGCGCATCAGCGCGACGGAATCCGCGAGGCCTCGCCGCGTCCGCTCGCCGAAC
>JBAVPI010000716.1:0-1702 GCA_049692915.1 Pyrinomonadaceae bacterium | reverse complement strand
GCTGGATGCGGCGTGCGGCTCCGCGCGTCGCGATTGCGGCGGCGTCGTTGTGCGCCGTGTGGTTGTTCATCAATAAGACCTCCTTCTATCGCAACTCGCCCCTCAAACTCATCGGCCCGCTCACCTTTCTCACCGTCGCGGCGACGTTGGGCTACTACGGCCTGAAAATTCTCGTGCGTTTGAAAAACCTGCTGCTGTGGCGCGTGCGGCGGCGTTTGATGATCACGTACCTGTTTGTCGGGTTGACGCCGATTGTGCTGCTCTCGGTGCTCGGATTCTTCGCGGCGATGGGCGCGTCGCAGCAGGCGCTGGTGCGCGTCGTCACCGTGCAATTGAATGCGACCGGACGGCAGGCACGCGACAGCGCACGAGCGTTCGCGGGTGATGTCGCGCGACTGCCGCAGGGCACGAGCGACCGGCAGTTACAGGCGTGGGTTGACGAGCGGACGAAGCTACTCCAATCGTCTCTGCCCGGCGCGCGTGTCGCCGTCTGGCGCGACGCCGACGACGCCGTGGCAGGCAGTCCGGCGGGGTTCGTCGGCAGCCCGCCGATTGACGAGAACACACGCGGGGTCGGCGAAGAGGCGGGCGATGCGAGGACGGTCTTACCGACGTGGCTGCACGCGCAGGACGCTTGGAGCGGCCTCACCTTTATGCCCCCGCCCGAAAATTCCGGCAGTGCTTTCGGCACGCCCTCCGTCAAGGCTTTTGAACGCGCGCGGGCGAACAATCGCGAAGTCGCAGTGTTGTTGAGCGTTCCCGTCAGCCGCGCCCTCGTCGGACAGTTCCGCGAAAACGCGGGCCTCAACGTGCGCCCCTTTTTCGTCGTCGCCAGCGGGCGCGAACTCGTGAACGACGACGGCGACGTTGAAGTTAAGACGAGCGGGAGCGGCGGCGGCGAAGGGCGTCCCGTGGTCGTGATGCGCGACAGCGCGGGGCGGCGTGCGCGCGTTGACTTTCGCTTCGATCAGTTCGGCGATGCAGTCGAGAACAGTTCGTTGATGGCCTTCTCCTATCCGGTCTTTTTACCTGCGACGCAGTGGACTGACGGCGCGCAAAGTTCGCCGCTGGCCTTCATGGTTGATTGGAGTTGGGCGCAGGGCGGCAGGCAGTTCTGGGGCAACACGCGGCTCGGCGAAATGTGGTGGCGCGCTCTCGTCTATGCCGCGTGCTTCTTCCTCGCGCTCGAACTGCTGGCGCTCTTCTCGGCGGCATGGATGACGCGCGCCGTGACGGGCACGGTGCACAAGCTCTACAGCGCGACGGCGCGCATCAAGCACGGCGACTTTTCGCATCGCATACGCACGCGCTCGCGCGACCAGTTGGGCGAGTTGGCCGGGGCATTCAACGAGATGTCTTCCAACATCGAGACGCTGCTGACGGAGCGGGTCGAGCACGAGCGGCTGGAACGTGAAATCGAGATCGCCGCCGAGGTGCAGGCGCGACTCTTCCCGCGCAGCGTGCCGCAACTGGCGAGCGTCGAGATGTCGGGCGAGTGCCGTGCGGCGCGCGGCGTGGCCGGAGACTACTACGATTACGTAGAGGTCGCGCCGGGTCTCGTCGCTTTCGCGCTCGGCGACGTGTCCGGCAAGGGCATCTCCGCCTCGCTCGTGATGTCGAACTTACAGGCGACGTTGCGCGCGCAATTGACGATCATCGCCGAGCGTCTGAAGCTCAGCGTGCGCGCGACGCAGGCGCTCGC
>JBAVPI010000715.1:0-1583 GCA_049692915.1 Pyrinomonadaceae bacterium | reverse complement strand
GTGCGTTGTCTAAGACAACGCACTCACCCGCGCAGTTCTTTTTCAGGATTCGCGCATCTTCGATGCACGCCTTCAGAGGGCGGCGAGCATGTCGCGGCTGCGTTTGATTTTTCGTTCGAGCAATTCCGTCTTGCCCGCCTCGACCACACCCAGACCCGTCTGCGCGCCGTTTTGCCGCCACAGTTCGACGGCCTGTTCGTATGAAGTCAGCGCCGATTGGAGCGCGGCGCGGCGCACCTGCACGGTACGGCCTGCGCTTTTGGCGACGGTCAAATCGCAGTTGCCGATTTTTTCGAGATAGAAGCCGCGCAGGGATTCGCCGAACGAAGCGTTCTTGGCGCGCGCCGCCGTTTCGATTCGCTCGAACGCTTTCGCGTAGGCGCGGCGGGCCGTATCCGCGTCGCCTTGAGCCAACAGTTCGTCGGCGGCGCGATACTCGATCTCAAGTCTTTTCTGTAGGTAGTCGAAGTTTTGCGAATCATGCGCGATGAGTCCGTCGAAAATATGCAGGGAGCGTTCCAGAGACGCCTGCGCTTTCGCCGTCGCGCCGAGCCGCGAGTAATTCGCGCTTTCCCATGAGCAGATGACCGCAAGGTCGAGTTTCTGTTCCTGATTGTCGGGGTCTGTCTGTGCGAAGGCGGAGAAATCCGCCACCGCTACGGCGAGAGCACGACCGGCTTCCTCGTATCGCCCCGACTCGAAGAGATACTGCGCCGCGTTGGCTCTGGCGGTCTTCAGAATCCGGTCGTTGACCACATCGTCAGGCTGAAGTCGGACGAGCTTTTCGGCGATCTCGATGTTATGCCGGATGTAGGGCGCGGCCTCTTCGCGCAACAGTTTCGCCCCCGCCGGGTCGTCGTCTTCCTGCGCATTCTTTGCCAGCGTCAGCAGGTGCGTTTCGATCCTGTCCGCCGCCGCCGCGAAGATGTTATTGACTCGGACGTGGTCAGGCTCGCGACGCAGAACGTCTTCGCAGACGGCGAGCGAATGTTTGAAAGCACCGATGCTTTCGTCGTCGCCCTTGCCGACGGGAAGCGCGTCGCCGCGCAGGATGTAGCTGAGGGCGAGACGCGCCGAGAGCGTCGCATCGTCGGGCCGCAGGGCGTGAAATCTCTCGCCGAGCGAGAGAGCCTGCCGCAGGATGTTGTCGGATTCCTGTTTGTCGCCCTGCCGCCCGATGGCGCTCGCCAGTTCCGCGTCAGCGCCCACGAGATCGGCCTGTATTTTCGTGTCGGCGGACTGAAGCGCGATGGGTTCGAGCAGCGCGATTCCCTTGCGGTAGCTGGCAATCGCGCCCGACGTGTCGCCGAGGTTCGCGTTGAAGGCGCGGCCCTGCACTTTGCCGATGCGGATGTAGGCTTGCGCGAGTTCGCGCCGCAGGTCTGTGTTGTCGCGCGCGTCCTGCGCGAGCGCGTCGAGATATTCGAGCGCATCGGAGACGAGCATCTCACGCGCTTTGGTCGAGCCGGGCAGCTTTTCGATCTCGTCGTAGTATTTGAAGACGACGTTGTTGGCGAGTTGGCGCACCTGCGCGAAACGTTTTTCGGCGCGCGCGCGTTCGCGTTCGGCGCGCACGGCCTGCC
>JBAVPI010000714.1:0-1605 GCA_049692915.1 Pyrinomonadaceae bacterium | reverse complement strand
TGGTAGAGAGCGAGCGCGCGGCGGTAGTCACACGGGTCGGGCGAGAGGAGGCGCGAGCCAGCTTCGATCTCACAACAGGCCCGCTCATCAGATGCACGCTCATCAAGGAGAAAGCCGACGAGCACATTCTGGTGCTGGTGATGCACCACATCGTCTCGGATGGGTGGTCAATGGGAGTGCTGGTGAGGGAGTTGACGGCGCTCTACGAGGCATACCTTGAGGGGCGCGAGTCTCCGCTCGCCGAGTTGCCGGTGCAGTACGCCGACTATGCGGTCTGGCAGCGCGAGTGGTTGCAGGGAGAGGCGCTTGATAAGCAGTTGCGCTACTGGCGAGAGAGGTTGGAAGGCGTCGCCGTCCTAGAGTTGCCGACGGATCATCCACGGCCAGCGGTGCAGCGTTATCGAGGGAATCGGCAGACGAGCGTCATCGAGCGGAGCGTCAGCGCAGGGTTGCATGAGTTGGCGAAGCGCGAGGGTGCGACGCTCTTCATGGTCTTACTCGCAGGGTGGCAGGCATTGCTCTCTCGCTACAGCGGGCAGGAGGACATCTGCGTCGGGACGCCGATTGCCGGTCGAGGGCGGCGCGAGTTAGAGGGGCTAATCGGGTTTTTTATCAACACGCTGGTGATGCGGGCACATGTGGACGGAGCGGAGAGTTTCAGAGAGTTAGTGGGGCAGGTACGAGAGGCGAGTCTGGGAGCATACGCTCATCAGGAGTTGCCTTTCGAGAAGCTGGTGGAAGAGTTGCAGCCTGAGCGTGACGCCAGCCGCAACCCGCTCTTTCAGGTGATGTTTGTGTTGCAGAACGCGCCGCGCGAGTCGCTCGAATTACCGGGCTTGAAACTCAGCGGCGTGAACATTGACAACGGAACGTCTAAGTTCGACCTGACGATGTTAGTCAATACTCGCGGGGAAGACCTCTCCGCGTCTGTTGAATACAACAAAGATTTGTTCGACGACGCGACGATTGAGCGGTTGCTCGGACACTTCGAGACGCTGCTCGCCGGTATCGTCGCCAATCCCTCATGCCGTCTCCGCGACTTGCCGTTGCTCAAAGAGGAAGAGCACACGCGACTCCTTCATGACTGGAATTCAACGGCGCGCGAGTATCCACTGGAACTGTGTTTCCATCAGCACTTCGAGGAACAGGTCAGGCGCACCCCCGGTGCCGTCGCGGTCGTGTGCGAAGGCGAGAGCCTCACGTATGCAGAGTTAAATAGTCGTGCCAACAAGGTCGGACGCGCTCTGATGGAAGCCGGTGTCGGCAGTGAAGAGGTGGTGGCGCTGCTGGGTCGGCGCAGCATCGAGTTTTTAATCTCGATGCTCGGAGTGTTGAAGGCGGGCGGCGCGTATCTGCCGCTCGACCCACTCCACCCTGCCGCGCGTCTCTCACAGATTCTCGGACAGAGCGAAGCCCGCATCATCCTCCTGACGGATGAATTCCGGGCCGACGCCCAACTCGCTCTTGAATACATGGACGAGGGCGTGCGTCCTGTGATGCTCTGTGTCGAAGAACTCATCCGGCGAGTGACTACGGATGAGAACCTCGCCGTGCGCTGTCTTCCCGACAATCTGGCTTACGTCATCTACACGTCCGGTTCGACGG
>JBAVPI010000713.1:0-5778 GCA_049692915.1 Pyrinomonadaceae bacterium | reverse complement strand
CGCGATACGCCTCTTACTCTCCGGTGACGACGAGCAAGGTCAGAGTGGTGGTCAACGGTGCGCTGGCGAGCCACAGCCGGATCACGGAAGTGGAAGCATACACGGAAGGCGCGGCTGAGGGCGCAAGTGGAGTGCAGGGCAGTGTTGCAAGAATTATTTTAGAGCGCAGAAAGTTATCATCTGCTTTTCCTCAGGAAGCGATCCCGAACAGACTCTCGACAAACTTCGCCTCACCTTGTGCATTACTTCCGGTTAACCTTTTGACCTGACCTTTGCGTATCATGTTCATCGCTTCAATACCCTCCAGAGTTCGCTCCGTCGTGTGAAAGTGTTTGAAGCATTGTGAAGCTCGCACCTTCTTTTTGACAAAACGGTGGTCTTGTTCAATCACATTATTCAGGTACTTCACGCGCCGCAGCTTGCAGTTCGGCGGCACAACTCGTTCAGCTTGTGAAAGTAGCGAATGCCTCAGGATAGGCTGCGTTCTTATCGACTAATATGGAGAACGGGAGCCTGCGGTGATCGGCTCTCATCATCATCTTGAAGAATCGTTTTGCCGCGGAAACGTCGCGCCTGGCGCTCAGCATGAATTCAATGGTGTTACCTTCTTTATCGACTGCACGATACAAATACTTGCATGACTTCCCGACTTTGATGTAGGTCTCATCGACATGATAGGACGTGCCGCTCATCTTCAGGTGCTGACGCACACGTTTATTGATTTCGGGAGCGTAACGCTGGACCCAACGAAACACGGTTGAGTGATCCACATCGAGTCCGCGCTCTCGCATCATCTCTTCAATGTCTCGATAAGATAGCTGATAGCGGCAATACCAACGGACGCATAAAAGAATGAGTGATGGCTCGAAGTGACGCCACTTGAACGAGGACTTATTCTGCATCATGAGTAGGATTCCCGATGAGTAATAGATGAGCTAAAGGTCGGATTATATCTTGGAAAGCATTTGCTGCAACACATCCCGCCAGCGTGCCTTCCATCCATGTTGCGTTCTGCGATGTGGCTTGTTCGTAATCTGGCGCGGGCAGGTGAATTCCGGCGTTAGTACCGGCTGAAAGCGACGGGCCGAGACATTGGAAGTTTCACCCGGTCGCAGCGTGCCGCTCTAACAACTCATTGGAATTGAGCCTCGCCCGGCACGATTCTCATAATCAATCTTGTGCGGGGCTTCGGCCAATTCAATTCAGGCGTTCGGTGCCTACTTGATCGGTTTAATGTGAGTAGTCGGTGAAACCAGAAATAAAGAAAACATTGAGGCAAGCAAGCTTAGTTTGCTATTATAAGAATCTCAGAGAAAGTGTAACCACCAGTCAAAGAAAGGAGATGATTCTAATGGAAGAAAATGATCCAATTTACAGGGAGTCCAAGAAAGCCGAAGAGAAGCAGCAAAAGCAGCACGAAACTGAGAATCAGAATTCGGCTGAGCCTAGCAAAAAGACCACCCCAGAGCCGTCAATAGAGCCGTCGCCACAGCCGCCACCAAAGCCGTGATGACGCAGGGAGATGGGGTTCACGAGAGCTTTGCCCGAAAAGTCGGATGTGCCACCAAGATGTATTTGGCAGAAGTTCTAACTTGTCTGTTGCTTGTGCCGTTTATAACTTTTCGGGCAAAGCTAATTGAATTTAGATACCTCTAATACATTCTTAGCAAATGGTCGCTGATTGAGGTTACTTAACCCGAGTCTTGAGTTGACTAGATCGAGAGCACACCCGCATGGACAAGGTTGTAGTGGAGCAACTTCAACTTGATCGTGCTCCACAGCCCCGCCCACGAGCGGCTGCATACTCGATCCACGAACCGACTCCACAAGGCTCTGTTGCAAGAATTGCCTGTGAGCTATAATCCGACCTGTAGTTTATCTATCCCTCTCCAGGAATCATACTCTTGAAGCAACACAAATCTTCGTTTAAGTGGCGGCACTTCAAGCCAACCATTATTCTTTTGTGTGTTCGCTGGTATTGTCGCTACCAGCTATCTTATCGCGACATCAAAGAGATGATGCGTGAGCGCGGATTCGACGTGGATCATTCAACCATCTTTCGCTGGCTACAGCGTTATGCTCCGGAGATCAATAAGAGGATACGCCAACATCTGACGATGAGCAGCACATCCTACCGGGTGGATGAGACGTACATCAAAGTCGGGCAGACGTGTAAATATCTGTATCGCGCAGTGGATAAAGAAGGAAATACTATCGAGTTTATGCTCAGCGCGAAACGCGACGTTTCCGCCGCAAAACGATTCTTCAAGATGATGATGAGAGCCGAGCATCGTCGCCTGCCATTCTCCATCAGCGTGGATCAGAACGCTGCTTACCCGGAAGCATTCAGCACTTCACAGGCGGAGAAGATTGTGCCAAGGGACTGCAAACTGCGGCGCGTGAAATACTTGAATAATGTGATTGAGCAAGATCACAGATTCATCAAGAAGAAGGTACGAGCCTCCCAATGCTTCAAGAGGTTCTACACGGCGGAGCGCACGCTCGAGGGCATTGAATCAGTGAACATGATGAGGAAGGGGCAAGGTCAAAAGGTTAGGAGGAAGCGATGCAGAAGGTCAGGCGAAGTTCGTCGCTTCGCTGTTCGGGATCGCTGCCTGAGAAAGCGTCGCTCATGACCTTCTGCGTTCTACGATAATTTTCGCAACACTGCCGTCCCGACCGTGCCCGCGTTGAGATTCGAGGCGTTCTGGTAGAATGAGCTCTCCTGCCCGTCGATTTCAGGCCGAGTCTGCCCGCCGCCCTGCGCGCTCTAGCATCATCGAGGGTCACCACTGCCGGACATCTAACTTGCTACCTACACAAGACTGGAATTTTGTTGACATCCGACAGGCTCCGGCAGTATTTTCTGTTTACCCCTGATTCCAATTTTTGTCCCCCATATATATTCAGATTTGCCCTTTCACCTCAAACCGGTGCGAGCCTCCGGGTTCAAGCGTTTCATGTCGCCGCTTCATAATCTGTTCCGCTTTCATTCCGCGGCGGAACGGATGTGCTGACTCGGCAAACCTCGCGAGATTCACACGCCTGTGCGGCCTTGACCGTGCACGTTCTCACTTCCCTGAGGAAGTTCTTTAGCGTAGCTGTTTCAAAGCACTTCGCAGGAGTGCTGCCCGCCGTTGCTCACCAAGTCGTGGCGCGGCGCACAAGTTCACACCTGTGATGCTCAACTCACGAAGGGCATCGCTTCACCTTCGACAGTCATCATGCACCGTTCCGCTCTATCCACTCACCAGTCGCCCGTGCCCGCGACCCACGCCGGCACACTGTCGTTCGATTGGCACTCTCGCCCGCGCCGGTTAAGCGGGCACTTCCTTGGGGCCGGTCGCTTTGCCTCCGTCCCTACAGCCGTAGGAGGTACATAAAAAGATGAACCGTCTGAAAATCATCATCGTCATCTGCATCGTGGGAGTCTTCGTCTTCTCGGTCGCCTCGCAGCACGTCGCACACAGTCAGAAGGAGAATCCGGGCAAGGCTCCGGCGACGAGTCTCACCGCTGCGCAGGCCGCCGCTCTCAACGCTAAAACCGATCAGGCCAATAAAGTCTCCAGCAGTGACACTCTGGCGTCCAGCACGGTGGTTGATAACGAAGGCGTTGATCCTGACTCGACCGATAGCTTCACTTTCGACACCGACGCGAGTGCCCGCCCGGCGGCGGCGGCGGCGCGGCCCTGCCCGACCCCCGTGTGCTGCCTGATGTGCGACTGCGCTCAACCCGCCTGCGACCCGGAAGACTTACCTCCGGCGGCGGAAGCACCGGCGGGCTTTGACAACCACACCAACGGGTTTATCCCGCAAGGCCAGCCCATCCCGAAATTTCCGGCGGCGAAACCGACCCCGGGAGATTTCGAGGCCGATAAATTCATCTTCTCCATCGTGGATGAAAATGACGACGGACTCGGCCCGGTCTATAACGCGCAGTCCTGCCGCGAGTGCCACCAGAATCCGGTCGTCGGCGGTATCAGCCAGGTGACTGAACTGCGCGCCGGACACAACGACTCCAACGGCAACTTCGTGGACGCGCCCGGCGGCTCGCTCATCAACGACCGCGCCACCGATGCCAAGGTGCAGGAGCGCGTGCCGCCGCTATACACCGCCGGTGTCGTCGGGGGCGGCGCTCCCATCAGCGGCGAGGAGCCGGTCAGAACTTTTCGCACTTCCCTGAATTTGCTCGGCGACGGCTTCGTCGAAGCCATCGCGAACGGTTCCCTACTCGCCATCGCACAGAGTCAAGCGGCGGTCAGCGGCGGGCAAGTTCACGGTCAGGCGATCCGTGTGCCGGTGCTGGAATCGGCCCCGAACAACTATCAAACGCAGCCCGTCCCCGGCTCATTCCGCGTCGGGCGCTTCGGCTGGAAGAACCAGCAGGCCAGCCTGCTTTCCTTCTCCGGCGACGCTTACCTCAACGAGATGGGGATTACCAATCGCTTGATCCCCAACGAGAATACGTCACTGGGGCGCTTCGTCGGGTTCGGTTCCGGTTTCGACATCGTGCCCGACAATCAACCGTGCGACGACGACGCCAACGTCGTCTGCGCCGAAGACCCGGAGCGCGACATCGAAGCCTTCACCGAGTTTATGAGGGCGACGAAAGTGCCGCCGCAGGACGCCAACATTCAGGCCCAGTACGCCGCCGACGTTAATGCGGGCAGACAACTCTTCTCGCACATGCCCGTCCCAAATGCTCCCGCGTACAGTTGCAACATCTGCCACGTCCCGGCGATTCTCACGGCGCTGCCGGGCACACAGATCAACGGCGGGCAATTCGCCATCTCGGACACGCACGGCTTCACGGTAATCCGCCCGTTCGGCGATTTTCTGCTGCATGACATCGGCACCGGCGACGGCATCGTGCAGAACGGCGGACAGGCGACCGCAACCAAGGTGCGCACGGCACCACTGTGGGGCGTCCGTACCCGAACGCGGCTGCTGCACGATGGCGAGTCGCTGACCCTCCGAGAAGCCATTCTGCGCCATCAAGGCGAGGCCGCCGCCGTGACCGCCGCCTTTCAACTGCTCAGCGAGCAGCAGAAGAAACAACTGATCAAGTTCCTCGAATCGCTGTGACGGTCTGCGGGTGACGCTTATGAGAAAGGCACCCGTGACGCTTGAGGGGCCGTGCAAACGAGTGTCGTCGATGAGTTTCTCAGGAATCGCCAGCTAAATTGTTTGCATCAACCTTAGGAAAGAGCATGAAGGATAACTTGTAGCCCGGACGGATTATTTCGACTGCCGCTCGAATTGAGTAAGCCGGTCAAAGGATGGCAGACCAGCGACAAATCTTCATGCTCTTTCCTTTTGCCCTTGATCACAGGCCATGAGCAATTCTGATCTCCGCGATAATTTGTTGTGGTGGTTGGTGTCGGGGAAGGATGCCGCCGCACGAATACGTCATCGGATGGTCGCGATGGCGGCGCAAACATCAGGCATGAGCGAAACGCTGTCACTATAAACGTCGGGCAGCAATGCTCGAACAACTACAACTGTAGTACCTGAAGCTATCTCAAAAATAGTCGTGCTAAATTTCCGGCATGGCACGACGCGAAGAACTAACGGACGAACAATGGACTTTGCTTGAACCGTTATTTGATAAACCGCCAGCCGTCCAGACTCGCGGCAGACCACGCCGCGCTGACCGCGAAGTCCTCAACGGCGTTCTCTGGATATTGCGCTCCGGTGCAAGGTAGTGCGACCTACCCGAAAGGTTCCTGCCGTACAAGACCTGCCACCGCAGATTCCAAGAGTGGGCCACGGATGGAC
>JBAVPI010000712.1:0-5708 GCA_049692915.1 Pyrinomonadaceae bacterium | reverse complement strand
CGCCAACGCCGTCTATAACGCGACGGGCGTTCGGATGTACGAGATGCCGATGACGCCCGCGCGCGTGCTCGCCGCGCTCGCAGACGGCGGCGCGAAGAAAGGCGTGAAGGCATGAACAACTTTGAATGGATGGAAGCGAAGACCGTCGCCGACGCCGTCGCGGGGATGGGCGGCACGTCGGTCGCGAAGGCCGGTGGTCTGGACTTGCTCGACCGGATGAAGGAAGGCATCAGCGCACCGGCGCGTCTCGTCAACATACGCAACGTCGCGGGCCTCGAACTCATCCGCGAAGAAGCGAAGACGGGATTGCACGTCGGCCCGCTCGTGACGCTCGCGCAACTCGACGCCGACGCGCTTGTGCGCAGCCGTTATACCGCGCTTGCCGAAGCGGCGGGGCACGCGGCGACCCCGCAGATACGCAATGTCGCGACCCTCGGCGGCAACCTCCTGCAACGCCCGCGCTGCTGGTACTTTCGCTCCGAAGACTTTCATTGTTTGAAAAAGGGCGGCGAAACCTGTTTCGCGCAGGAGGGCGAGAATCAGTATCACGCCATCTTCGATAATCGCCTGTGCGCCATCGTCCATCCGTCGGCGACGGCAACGGCGCTCGTCGCTCTGGGCGCGCGACTTGAATTGACGGGCACTGCGGGCAAGCGTGAAGTCGCGCTCGAAGAATTTTTCGTCACGCCCGAACAGGATGTGCGACGCGAGAGTTCCATCGGCGACAGGGAACTCATCACTTCGGTGCGCGTGCCGCCCTTAGCGTCGGGCGCGCGTTCCGCTTATCTCAAGCAGGGCGAGAAGGAGTCTTTCGACTGGCCGCTGGCCGATGTGGCCGTCGTTCTGGAAATCAAAGACGGACGATGCGCCCGCGCTTCCGTCGTTCTCGGAGCGGCAGCGCCCGTGCCTCTGCGTGCGCGCGGCGCGGAAGATGCGTTGACGGGCAAGGCCGTTAACGAAGAGACGGCCCGCGTCGCAGCGAAGGCCGCCGTGCGTGGCGCGACTCCGCTCTCGCAGAACGGTTATAAAGTACCTGTCTTCGAGGCAATCGTGCGGCGCGCGATACTATCGGCGTCGCAAGGGTCTTGACGGAGGCGTGCATGAGTGAGGCGACGGAGATTAAAGAGGCAACGGAAATTAAAGATGACACAGTGCCGCCGCAGGGAGAGACGGCGCAAGAGGTCTGTCGTCTGCTGAGAACGAAAACAGCCTTCGGCACTTTCAGAGGCAACGCCTATGGCTGGCAGTCCGGTCGCTCGACGACGGCGGTCTACTGGTGTCTGCGGACGATGGAAACCGCCGGCCCCGACGACGGCTATACGCACCCGCACACCTGTCGCGCGGGTCGCAGTTGCTTCGAGCCGCCGGAATAATCGTCAGTTGATACGTTGAAAGGTTAAAGGCGAAAGCAGGGTGAGACTCGTCAACCCTGCTTTCGCCTTTAGCTTTTTAAGGATGACTTTATCGCAGCCCTTCGAGCGGCCACATGATGTCGGTGAACTCGATGTGTAGGCGAGCGATGCCGTCCTCGCCCACGCGACGCGCGCGTACCACGCCGGGGACTGAAATCTGATTGCGTGCGCACGTCATGCGAACGCCGCATCCCTGCCGCACATCCAGCGTCGTCCACACCGCAGCACCCCTGCGGCTGATGTTCTCCGTCACTGTTAGCTCGCTGGCCGTCACCATCCCGTTTTCGTCAAGCAACTCGACCGTTACTTCCATCGGCACATGGATGCGCGACTCTTTTCTCGGATGCGTGTGGGCAAGGTCGCCGCTCGATGCAGCCGTCTCTCTCTGCAAACGGAAGCAGCCGTCCTCTTCGGCCACGTAGGAATAGCTCGACTCCTGCGTCTTGTCGAAACTGACGGGCAGGTCTTCTCCGACGAAGACGACGCTCACGGTATGAGTCGGCGCGGGCGGATGGCGTTCTCTGATCTTGTTCGGTTGGGCAATCAACGCCCAGACGAGCGCCCAGAGTTGATGCCGTCCATCGCGCGAAATTCCCTTGTCGGGAAGTTGATTGACGGGGAGCGTGAGATGCAGCAGTTGTCCGAGGTGCGGCTGTTGCGAGAGCGCAAAGGTCGCGCCGCGCGAATTGACGCTCAGCAGGCTCGTCATCTCCACGCACTCTCGATCCGCGCCCGCGCGCCACTCGACCCGCATCGGGACGACCGGAGCGAGTCGCCGGGGGGCGGACATTGACGGTGGGGCGTTGCCGACGGTCATGGTGCGAGCGTTGAATTCATCCCGGTGTGTGTCGGGTTGCCGGAATGTTCGCGTAGATATTCGAGTAAGAGTTCGAGCATCTGACGCTCAGTCTCTTCCGTTCCGGTGAAGCGCATCGCGAAGCCCATCTCCGCGATGCCGTAAACCACTTCGCCCCAGAGGTAGATGTGTCGTCCGGTGGGCAGGATGATTTCGAGCCTGACCAACTCGCCGGGCTTCACGTCGTCCTGCGTGAGGATGAAACAGCCGGTGGAACTAACGTCCACGACCGTGCCGGTGCGGCTCGTCAACACGCCTTCCCATCGCGCGTCGAGCTTCGCCTGCACGCGCCCAGAAATTCTTCGTTCCCCGTTTGTCGTCTTCATGTCACATCAACTTAGATGAGCCGGAGCGATTTAACTTTGTCGTCAATCAGCGCCCCCGGCATCGCGGGCTGTCGCGACAGCGGAGTCTGCGGGCGGGCGCACGTGTCGGAAATAATCTTCTCGGCTTCCGAAACGGTCGTCGGGCGAGAGAAATAATACCCCTGTCCGTTCTCGCAGCCGAGCTTACGCAAGAGCGCGAGTTGCTCTTTCGTCTCGACGCCTTCGGCCACCACGTCCATGCCGAGCACCTGCGCCAGCATCACAATCGTTCGCACGATCTCGATGTTCTCGCTGTTGTCCACCATGCGCGTGACGAAGGAGCGGTCAATCTTCAAAGTGTCAATGGGGAAGCGGTGCAGGTAGGAGAGCGATGAATAGCCCGTGCCGAAGTCGTCTATCGAAAGCTGCACGCCCAACTCGCGCAGTTGTCCCAGCATTTCCGTCGTCTTGTCAATGTTCTCCATCACGGCGCTTTCCGTAATCTCAAGCTTCAGACAGCGCGGATCGAGCTTTGTTTTTTGCAGGATGAGACTGACCTGCTCGATGAGGTTCGGTTGATTGAACTGCTTGCTGGAGAGATTGACGCTCATAAAGAGCGGCGACTCCGACGGGAACTGCCTGTGCCAGCGTTGCATCTGGCGGCAAGCTTCGGAGAGCGTCCACTCGCCGATGGCGATGATCTGGCCCGTATCTTCGGCGACGGGAATGAAGTCCATCGGCGAGATTAACCCGCGCTCCGGGTGTTGCCAGCGGACGAGCGCCTCAAAGCCGCAGAGCCGGAAATCGTCGAGCGAAACGATGGGCTGATAGAGGACGTAGAACTCATGCCGGTCGAGCGCCTTGCGCAGGTCGGTTTCGAGTTGGAGAAGGTTGACGGCGAAGGCGTGCATCGCCTTGTCGAAGACTTCGTGGCGGGCTTTGCCCATCGTCTTGGCGCGATACATCGCCGTGTCCGCGTCGCGCAGAATGTCTTCCGGGTCGTCGTAGTCGGTCGAACTCGGCGCGATGCCGATGCTCAACGTGGTGAAGACTTCGTGGCCGTCGAGGATGAAAGGCTCGCCCGCTCCCTTCTGAATCCGCTCGACGACGGAGATCGCTTCGGCCTCGTCCTGTAGGTCTTCGAGGAGAATGGTGAACTCGTCGCCGCCGACGCGCGCCACCGTGTCGCCGTCGCGCAGGCATTCTTCGAGACGACGCGCGACGCTGACGAGCAGTTGGTCGCCGATCATGTGTCCGAGGCTGTCGTTGACCACCTTAAAGCGGTCGAGGTCGAGGAAGAGAACGGCGAAGAGATAGTTGTCGCGGCGTTTGGCACGCGCGATGGCGAGCTTCACATGGTCAATGAAAAGCGCGCGGTTCGGCAGGCCCGTCAACGCGTCGTGAAATGCCCCGTGCAACAGACGCTCTTCCGAGCGTTTGCGGTCGGTGATGTCCTGTACCTGAAAGATGAGCCGCACCGCGCCGCTCTCGGCATCAACGATGCGCGCCACACTCCAGAGCACCCAGACCGGCAGGCCGTCTCGCCTGAGATAACGCACCTCCGACTGGTAGGTCGAGGTCTTGCCCTTCAGTAGCTCACGCGTGTTGAGCAAAGCCGGCCCGATGTCGTCCGGGTGCGTGATGTTTTGAAAGTTGAGTTTCAGCAACTCATCCTCGGTGTAACCGAGCAGTTCGCAGAGCGAGCGGTTGACTTGAAGCCACTGCCCGCGCGGCGAGACGAGCGCCATGCCGATGGCGGCGTGATCGAACGCGCTGCGAAAAGTCTCGCGGCTTTCCTGTCGCGTCGCTCTCATTTCTCCGGGCGGGACGACGAGCGCGCGCGAGGCGTGAACTCTCGCCGCGTAAGCGCAGCCGACGAAGTGCAGGACGGCGACGCCGCTCGCACAAGCGAGAAAAGGCGCGAGGCCGTAGATGCCCGCCACCCGCGCCAGCAGTCCGGCCAGCGAAGCGAGTGCGAAATAAGTGAGGAACGTCAACGCGTATCTTTTCGGAAAACTCAGGCGGGAGTCCGAATCGCTCTCGCGCGCCGTGGCGAAGACGGAGGCGCAGGAATGCGTGGCGGCAAGGAGACAGAGCGCGAAGACGAGCGTTTGCGATTGTGCGTCGTGCGCGAGGGCCGTGAGTGAAGTTGAGAAGAGGCGGATGGCGAGGACGGAGAGCGCGAGCGTGAGCGCGGCACGCGCCGAAGCGGAGAGCAGTGTGCTTAAGCGGCGGCTGAAACCGAGCGCAGCGGGAATGGCGACGAGTGCGGCGAGCAGGACGGCGGCCTCTCCGTCAAAGAGGAAGACGGCGAGAAAGACGAAGAGGTCGGAGACGGGGACGTAGGCCGCGACGCGCGGAACTTTGAGGACGAGGCGCGTGCCGAAGCTCAACGTGACGAGTGTGAGGAGCAGAAAGTTCTCGCCGACGCTCGCGGCGGGCAGGCGCAGGATTGACCAGACGACTGCGGCGGCTCCGAGTGCGACCACCGGCCAGACGTAGGGCTTTGCTTGACGACTGTTTTCAACCATCATGTTGACATCGTGAGTAGTGTGCTGCCGATTCCTTCGACAGTCCGAAACATAAACGAGGCGGCGAGGCGGCGTTTGCGGTAAGTACCGGAGAATCCACTCCGTCAGGTCTTCGCTTCACAAATTTCTCGTACGGCGCGACCGGGCAGACGAGGAACACCACGCACATCGAAGCAACCTTCATGCCGTCAAAGACTTCACGAAGAAGAACCGGATACCTTCAACCTTCAATCTCTTAGACTTCATCTCGCAACCATCCGAGCAGGATATTCAAGCGCGCGACTAGCAAAAAATGGCAGGGCCTGCTGACAATGTTTGTCATTTAGTCGGGGGAATCGAGCCTCAAGGATGTCACGCAGGCGGCGTGCGAGCTTGGCGTGCGTCCAACATCCGAAATTTTTTGTCAGCATCAATCAGGCTTGGGGCGAACGCCGTAAGCGACCGTGCCGGGCGGCGGGGGGTGGCATGATAGTTGTTTGCCGAAAGGTTGGTAACTTGTGCGAAGTCACAAGTTTGAACGATGGAAAGCGCCCCCTGCTCTGGGGCGAACCTCAATTCCGGCAGACTGTCTGGAGTAAAAGTATGAAAGCCATATGCCCCAACT
>JBAVPI010000711.1:0-3155 GCA_049692915.1 Pyrinomonadaceae bacterium | reverse complement strand
GACTTGCACCGCCCCTCCATCAACCTCATTCTCTTATTGCAATCTCGTCTAACCTTCCTTAACGCCTCTCCCGGCCTTCATTCAACTTCTTTCAGGCGATGACATTGAATCTTCTTTTCGTCGCATGTATTTTCGCGTGCATTTTTCTCTCTGTCTGGATGTCTGCCGCAGAAGTTGACTTCTTACAGTGGAGAACACTCGCATGTCGAATAAGTTGAAATTGCTCGTCGTCTCGTTGACGCTCGCCGCCGCAGCGGGCTTGATGCTTTTTCAGGCTTTCCCCACGAGCGCCACGCGCCTTAACCTGACGCTCTCGGCCCCGTTCCAGCGCAAAGTTTTAGAGATGGCCCCGGAAGCGCCCTTCGAGCTACGCTTTTTTACCACCGCCGCCAAGACCGATTCCAAGGGGAAGATCATCACCGGCCCGACGAGCGACCCCGTTAAGAACATCATGGGTGCGGAGTCGGCGGGCACGCGCGCGGGACTTGAGCGTTTCACCAAAATCATGTTCGGCGCGGGCTACATTGACGGGCGACCCGACCCCGGAACGCGCATTGACCCCAATAACCCGCAGGTGAAAAGCGGCAACGAGTTCTGGCCCAACCGCAAGCAGCCCTTCCGCAGCGAGCCGCGCTCGCTCACGCTCTCGCAGGACGGCAGAAAGCTTTACGTCACGCTTCCCGGTCGTGAGGGCTACCCCGACTGGCGCGTCGCGGTCTTGGACACGGGCAGCCGTCAGGTCACGAAATGGATTGACTTGAGACCGCCGGGAACGACGCGCGGGTTGCGGCCCATCGGCGTCAAAGCCGCGCCCCTCAACCCCTCCATCAGCGCCAACCCGTATCTCGTCGTGCTCAACATGTACGGCAACTTCGCGAGCGTCATAGATGTGAACACCGACGCCGTGGTGGGCGAGTTCGAGACCGGATTCTATGGCGAGAAGATCATCTTCAACCGCGCGGGCACGCGTCTCTACATCACCGACCGTTACAAGGACGCGGTGCGCGCCTTTCGCATTGATCCCGGCCCAAGCTTCACGCAGATCGCGGAAATCCCGACGGGCAACACTCCGCTCGAACGCGCCAACCCGCGCGATCTGGATTTGAGCGAGGACGGCCAAACGCTCTACGTCGCCAACACCATCGGCCACACCATCGCGGTCATCAACGTCGGGTCGGACGCCAATACGCTCACGAAAGTGATGCCGCTCGGCGGACTCGCCACGGACGTAAAAGTTGTCGGGCGCTACGGCATCGTGTCGGGCCAAGAGACGAACACGCGACTCAACGGCAAGGAGAGCGGCCACGGCCTGCCGACGAAGGACGCCAACGGCGTCGCGATTAAAAATTCCGGGCAGCCCTTAGGCTACACGCCCGTCATGACCGACGGGACGAAGGCCACGACCTTCGACGACATCGGCTCGGAACTGAACGTCTTCGACACGGCGACGAATCAATTCGTCTTTCGCTACGTGGATGAGGGGCGCGACCTCTCGCAACTCGTCACGCCCGGTCAGTACGTTGACCTCCACGACCACACCGAAGCGCAGAAGAAACTGAAGGGCAGCGGCCCCGAACAGTTGTTCGTGCGCGGCGACATACTGTTCGTCACCTACGCGCATTCGGAGCAGGTGCAGACGTTCCGCATCAATCGCAACGCTTCAGACCCGGCGCAGATTCTTGCGCCCGCCGGTCTTGAATTCACGGGCGGCGTGACGCCGCAGGGCGTCGAGGCTTCGCCCGACGGCAAGACCATCTACGTCGCCAACTTTCAGACCGAAGACATCTCGTTCCTCGGCGTGGACGGGGGCGGTGCATTGACGCGTCAGGGTTACGTGCCCGTCGGCGTCACGCCCTCGACGCCCGACCCGACGACCGGCGGCCACGGCGCGCAACTCTTCGCCACCGATGAAGAGGTGGGACTGCGCTGGTTCTTCTCGTCTTCATACTCGGACGACAATCAGAAGTCGTGCGGCTTCTGCCACTGGGACGGGCGGCAGGACGGCTGCCAGTGGAACGTCGCGGCGAACGCCGTCGGCGGCACGAAAGTCTGCCCGCAGAACAAGGACATCTCCGACAACTGGCCCGAATGGTACGAGGGTCTGAACAACGATTTCATGGCCTACGCTTCGGCCTGCAACGGCGAAGTGCTCCTCGGCGAGCGCACGCCGACGCCCATCTTCCCGCAGGCCGACCCCGTGGAACGCTTCCACGCGCGCGAAGACTTTGTGCTGCAAAAGACGGAGGAGAACTCACGCGCCATCGGTCGCCCCGAACTGAAGGGCAAGGCCGAGAAAGTCGGTTACTTCGACATGGCCTACCTGCAAATCCTGTGGTCGCAGAACGAAGTCAGGCGCATCCCTTCGCCGCTCGGACAGTTCCCGGAAAGCGACGCACAGGCCGCCAAAGTCGCGCGCGGTCAGGAGCTATTCACGAAGAATGTTAACGAGGGCGGATCGGGTTGCGCCGAATGTCATCACAACGGCAACAAGCTGACGAACGGCGCACTCGACGATACGTTTCAGGACTTTAACATTCACGAGCCGGGCGTCATCAGCGAGTCAACGGTGGACGGCAACGGCCCGTTCTATCGTCCGCAGAACGATTACTTCTTCACGCGCTTTGCTCCTCCGCAGGACGTGGGCACGCCGCAGAATTTTTCTTCGCGCAACACCAAACACCTGCGCACCTTCTGGGACGCCGTGCCGCGCTACCTGCACTACGGCTTCGCGCACACCGTCCGTGAGATTCTGCTCGCGCCCGATTCACCGCTGCTGCGAACGGGCGAGCGCGGCTTCAACTTCCGCACCGTCCGCACAGACCAGCGGCGCGGGCGCAACAACCTGCCCACGGAAGTGCCCATCACCGTCGCCGACTCAAGCGGCGTGCTCGCAGGCGACGGCATGGGCCAACTTCTCGTCAGCCTCGACCGGCCCGACGTGCAGGGCACGGACGGTAAGCCTCTGATTGACCGGCTCGGCACATCGAACCTCGCGCCCGTCGTGGCGGGCGGGCAGATTAACCCGCAACTTGCCGCCTCAGGCGTCCGCGTCATCAAGGACACGCACGGCAAGACTTCGCAACTCTCTTCGGACGACCTCGACGCGTTGGAGGCTTATCTCGCTTCGCTCTCGATGTCGGCGCGCAAATCTTCTT
>JBAVPI010000710.1:0-1756 GCA_049692915.1 Pyrinomonadaceae bacterium | reverse complement strand
CCGCCGCACAGCGCGGCGCGGACTTGCGCTACGACTTGGAAATGACGCTCGAAGAGTCCGCCGCGGGGATGACGGCGCAGTTGCGTATCCCGCGTCTGGAAGCCTGTGAGAAGTGCAGCGGTTCGGGGGCCGAGCCGGGGACGCAGCCGGAAAATTGTCCGACCTGTGCCGGGACGGGGCAGGTGCGTTACCAGCAGGGCTTCTTTTCCGTGGCGCGCACGTGCGGCAACTGCCGCGGCGCGGGCCGCATTATCAAGTCGCCGTGCGACGCGTGCCGAGGGACGGGACGGGTCGAGCGCGAAAAGAGTCTGGAAGTAAAAATCCCCGCGGGCGTCGAGACGGGTTCGCGCCTGCGCATCACGGGCGAGGGCGAGGGCGGCACGCAGGGCGGCCCTTCGGGCGACCTCTACGTTATCATCCACGTCAAAGAGCACGAGTTGTTCGACCGGCAGGGCAGCAACCTCTACGCCTCGATCCCTGTGACGTTCGCGCAGGCCGCGCTCGGTTCGGAGATCACAGTGCCGACGCTCGGAGAGCAGCAGCCGCTTAAAGTTCCTCCGGGCACGCAGACGGGCACGGTCTTCCGCGTCAAGAATCAAGGCATGCCCGTCCTCGGCGGACGCGGGCGGGGCGACCTCTTCGTCTCCGTCACCGTCATGACCCCGACCACACTCACGCGCGAGCAACGAAAACTCCTCGAACAACTCGCCGAGATTGAAGAGACAGACCTCGGCGATAAGGGGTTGATGGACAAGGTGCGCGACATGTTCGGTTAAAGCCCTGCGGGCAAGAGAGCAGAATAAAGATGGCGAAAGTGGAAGGACGCTCCCTCCGCTTTCGCCATTCATCTTTTTATCTTCACTTATCCTGACGTTGTATCAATACAAAACGTCCTCTCATGATACGAAAGGATGAAGTACGACTTTGCATGCGCCTCTCAACGAGAGACTGTCCTCTTAACTTTTCAGCACAAACAAAGGGAACAATGCCGTCCTTTGTCCCGCTGCACGCTACGGCATGTTGCTTGCCATCAGGCAGCCCGTAGAAATCAGACGTGCTCTCCATTCACAGTCAAATCGGGAGATAAAGATGATGAGACGACAACACTTCGCAATCATTTTCGCGGCCCTGCTGCTGGCGGCATTCTCGACGACGACGTTGGCCGCGAGCGGCGGTGAAGACACGGACACGCGCATGATTAATGCGAAGGTCGTCGAAGTGAATGAAGGGCATATCTCCGTCATCGCACAGACGGGCGTCGAGCACGTCATCGCGATTGACGACGCGAACACGAAAGTTAAGGTTGAAGGAAAGCTCGTTTCTTTGAAAGATTTGCGTGAGGGCGATGTCGTGACGGTCGAACTCGACGCGCTCAACCCGCTCAAGTTCGCCAAAAACATCTTCGTCTCGATGCAGGCCGACAGCCAGTTGGCAACGACCAAACCGTAACCACACACCAATTATTAATTTTGTCGGCGCGACGTGCGGGCCTCTTTCGGGAGTCTCTTTAGTTCAGCCGGCATCACAGAGCCGCTTTGCTTCCCTCGCTATAGAAGCAGAGCGGCTTCTGAATTTCTCAGAGCCTGTATCGAACCTTACTCAAGCGCAACGCTGCATCCTCCACGTCCACGTTTTGTAGGCGGAGCGACACGTCCGCGTTGAGGTCTAAGTCTGCGCGCTCGCCCGCTTCAAGTTTCACCGTGCCGGCGGCGGCGATCATCGCGGCGTTGTCGGTCGAGAGATGACGCGAAGGGAA
>JBAVPI010000709.1:0-3987 GCA_049692915.1 Pyrinomonadaceae bacterium | reverse complement strand
CCGTCTTGCCCGTGTAGAAATAGTCCGTCTGCCGGTCAATGAACTGCCCGCCGTGTGTTTCGCGCGGGATCGTCCCCTCGACGAGCGGGCGCGAGGCTTGGCCGTCGGCGAAGAACGTGCTCGACTCGTAAGCCTCATAGCGCGGCTGATCCTGCATGTCCTGACGGCAACCGGCGAACAGCAGGCAGCAGGCGACGATCAACAGGCAGCTCTGAGATAGACGCGCGCGTCGAGTCTTGTCACGGCCCGCGGCCACCGGCTCGCGGCCACGGTCTCTAGTAGTCAACATCCGTCACCTCGCGTGGCCCCAGACTCCGCAGAAAGCCAGCCGTCTGCTCGCGGTCGAACTTCGTGTCCGTGCTCTGTATCAAGAGGAAGAAGCGGTCGCGCGAGGCGAGCGCGAAACTTGGCACGTTAAAGACCGGATGATACGGCTCCGGCAAACCGTTCAAGGCCAGCATGCCGAAGACCGCCGTCAGCGCCGCGCCCAAGACGGCGCACTCGAACGTGATGGGGACGAACTGCGGCCAACTGTGAAACGGTTTGCCGCCGACGTTCAAAGGATAGTCTATGACGAGCAGGTAATACTGCATCAGGTAGCCCGCCAGTCCGCCGACGATGCCGCCGATTAAAACCATCAGCGGCAGTCGAGAGTGGTGCACGCCGATGGCCTCCGAGAGTTCTTCAATCGGGTAGGGCGAATAGGCGTCCACGCGGCGATAGCCCTCTTCGTGGACGCGCTCGGCGGCGGCGATCACGTCGCCCGGCGAGTCGAACTCGGCCATCAGGCCATAGGTGGCGGGACGTGTCGTTTTCCTCATGGCAGTTTCTCCTCCGGCAGTTGCGCTTCGGGAACCATCGTCCGCATCTCGAAGATGGAGATGACGGGCAGGAAGCGCAGGAAGAGGAACATCAGGAAGAAGAAGAAGCCGATGGTGCCGAAAAACATCGTGAAGTCGAAGATGGTCGGCGAGTACATGCCCCACGCGCCGGGCAGAAAGTCGCGGTGGAGACTGATCGGGATAATCACGAAACGCTCCAGCCACATCCCTACGTTGACGAACATCGCGACGACGAAGAGCATTACGTTGCTGTGGCGCACGCGCCGTATCCAGATGATCTGCGGCACGACGACGTTACAGACGACGAGCGACCAGTAGTAGAACGCGTAGGGGCCGAAGAAGCGGTTGCGAATCATGAACTCTTCGTAAGTGTTCGCGCTGTACCATGCCGTGAACGTCTCCATCATGTAGCCGTAGCCGACGATGAGGCCGGTGGCGAGCATCACCTTCGCGGCGTTGCGCAGGTGGCGTTCGGTGATGAAATCTTCGAGGCCGTAGAACTTTCGCAAAGGGATGACGAGCGTCAAGACCATCGCGAAGCCCGCGTAGATCGCGCCCGCCACGAAGTAGGGCGGAAAGATCGTCGCGTGCCAGCCCGGAATGATGCCGACCGCGAAGTCGAAGCTGACGATGGTGTGGACGGAAAGCACCAAAGGCGTCGAGATGCCCGCCAGCAACAGGTAAGTAATCTCGTAACGATGCCAGTGGCGCGCGCTGCCGCGCCAGCCCAGAGCCATCATGCCGTAAACCACGCGCCCGAACTTCGAGCGCGCGCGGTCGCGCAACGTGGCGAGGTCGGGAATCAATCCCGTGTACCAGAAGAGGGCCGAAACGGTCGCGTAGGTCGAGACGGCGAACACGTCCCACATCAGAGGACTGCGAAACTGCGGCCACATCCCCATCGTGTTCGGGTAGGGAAAGAGCCAGTAGGCGAGCCACGGGCGACCTGTGTGCAGCAGCGGAAAGAGTCCCGCGCAGGCGACGGCGAAGAGCGTCATCGCTTCGGCGAAGCGGTTAATCGAGGTGCGCCATTCCTGCCTCAGCAAAAGCAGAATAGCGGAGATGAGCGTCCCTGCGTGGCCGATGCCGATCCACCAGACAAAGTTGATGATGTCGAACGCCCAGCCGACCGGCGTGTTGTTGCCCCAGATGCCGATGCCGGTCATGACGAGATAGAGAATCGTCCCCATCAGCACGCCCGTCAGCATGAAGGAGAGCAGGAAGCCGACGAACCAGCCCAAAGGCGTCCGCTTCCGCAGGACGATGGAACTGATCTTGTCTGTCACCGTGCCGAAGTCGTGGCCCGGCTCGATGACCGCGGGCGTCGTGTGTATGCGCCGGTCGTCGTCTAGGTTATCAACTCTCTGCATATAAACCTCGTGAACCGTCAATCGCCAATCGTGAATAGATGTTTGAGAGTTTCGTCATCGTGTCGCCTTCCTGTCGCCGTTCGAGTTTCATACCTGACAAACGATTCACGATTTACGATTCACGCTTTACCAGTGCCGGGTTCGGGTTGCGCACCGCCGCCATGTGGCGCGTGCGCGGGCGCGTGTTGAGGTCTTCCAGCAGGCCATACGTGCGCGGCTCGGCCTGCATCTTCGCGACCCGGCTCGCAGGGTCGTTCAAGTCGCCGAAGATGATCGCCTCGGTCGGGCAGACGGCCTGACAGGCGGTGATGACCTCGCCGTCGCGCACCTTGCGGCTCTCCTTCTCGGCCTCGATTTTCGCCGCCTCGATGCGTTGAATGCAGTACGTGCACTTCTCCATCACGCCGCGCGAGCGGATCGAAACTTCCGGGTTGCGCATCAATTTGTAAGACGGCGTGTTCCAGTCCTGATAGAGCAGGAAGTTGAAGTGCCTGACCTTGTACGGGCAGTTGTTCGAGCAATACCGCGTGCCGACGCAGCGGTTGTAGATCATGTCGTTCGTGCCTTCGGCGCTGTGCACGGTGGCGTGGACGGGGCAGACCGGCTCGCACGGCGCGTTCTCGCAGTGCATGCAGGGAACGGGCATAAAATAGACGCCGTCGGGGTTATCAACCGCGCCGCGAAAGTATGCGTCAATTCTCAGCCAGTGCATCTCGCGCGAGCGCGCGACCTGTTCCTTGCCGACGACGGGAATGTTGTTCTCCGACTGGCAGGCGATGACGCAGGCGTTACAGCCGACGCACGTCGAAAGGTCAACGGACATGCCCCACTTGTAGCCGCGCGAGCTACGTTCGCCCTCGCTGTAATCGTAAGGCGGGTAGAGCGTTTCGTTCTCTTTCGGCGGACGATTCTCGCCCGCGGGTTTCGGCGGGTCTTCGTGCTCGCGTTCGTGTTCCAGTCCGGGGTTCGCCTTCCATTCATCGAACGTCCCGCCCTTCACAATCTCGCGGCCCTCCATGCGAAAGTGAATCTGCGTGCAGGCGAGCGGATACGTCTCGCTCGTCACCTCGACGCCGAGGCCCGTGCCGCTCCACATGGCGTCGGACGTGCGGATGTCGTAGGCGTTGAAGCCGCGGACGGTGTTGTCGTGTTCGTTGCCGCCGACCGCGCCGGAGCGCGCGCGCCCGTAGCCGAGATGAATCGTCACCACGTCGTCGGGCTGACCGGCGAGGATGAAGACGGGAACTTTCTGTCGAATCGTGCGCCCCTTGAAGGTCAGCTTGAGCACTTCGACGCGCATCTCGCCGCCCTTCATGGTGAGATTGTTGACGCGCACAGGTGTGCCGCCCTCCTGATACGCCGCGCCGTCCGGCTTCGCGCCGACGTTTAACTTGACGGCGGTCGCAGGGCTGATGATCGCCACGTTGTCCCACGTTAACTTCGTCAGAGGCTTCGGCAATTCCTGAAGCCAGCCGTTGTTACTGAAGCGCCCGTCGTAGATATGCGGGTCGGCGCGAAAGACGATTTCGTACTTACCTTCACCACCCGCAGCCGTCGAGGGCGCAGCGACTGCGGCGGCGGCGAAATCGCCACGCACGGCAACCGTCTTTTCCTTCGCCGCCGTGTTCGGGATGACGCCGTCATGGACGGCCTTGCGCCAGAACTTCTCGAACTCGGCGGTCGGTGCGGGGGCGCTGGCCGACGGGGCGCTGCCGGATGAAGCGCTGCCTGTTGAGCCGCTGCCGGATGAGGCGTTGCCCGTCGAGGCGTTGGCC
>JBAVPI010000708.1:0-7540 GCA_049692915.1 Pyrinomonadaceae bacterium | reverse complement strand
GCCTCGGTCTTCATCTTCCGGCGGCGGATGCCGCACGCCGCGCGTCCTTATCGCACGCTCGGCTATCCCGTCCTGCCGCTCGTCTTCCTGCTCTGCGCGGGGTGGCTCATCTATAAAACGATGTGGGCCAAACCCATGCAGGCGGGCGTCGGCCTCTTAATCATCGCGCTCGGCCTGCCGATTTACTGGTACTGGGCGCGCAAGCAGCCCGTGAACATCGCTCAGGGGCCGGCGGAGGGGATGGATGAAGACGACGAGTGACGACCAAACTTACTTCCGTCGCGGCATTATCTAGTTCAGTCACGACGGAAGTTATTCCAATCGTGAGACGAGCAAGTTTGATCGCGACACAACCTTCTTCCATTGTGACGAAAGCAGGTTGTGTCGCGAGTTGATACGCTCAAACCGCGACGAAAGTTAGTTCACTCACAACTTAATTAACTTCCGTCGCGACAAATGAAAGTCTGGTCACGACTAAACTAATTTATGTCGTGACATAACTAATTTATGTCGTAACAAAATTAAGTTTTGTTGCGACTCCATAAAGTTTGGTCGTAACAAAACTTAATTCGGTCGCAACAAAACTAAGTTCGGTTGCGACTGAATCGAGTTCGGTCGCAACAAAACTTAATTTGGTCGCAACGGAAGTTAATTTGGTCGCAACAAAACTTAATTTGGTCGCGACCGAAGTTAGTTTGGTCGCGACCGAAGTTAATTTGGTTACGACGGAAGTTAGTTTGGTCACGGCGGAAGTTAGTTTGGTCGTGATGAAAGTTAATTTGGTCTTGACCGGAGGGACTTAGATCGCGATTGAAGTTTGTTGAGTCGAGATTGAAGGGACTTGGGTCGCGACACTACCTGATTTTGTCCGCCGCCAACATCCTGCGCGGGTTTTCCATCACGTCATCATCAAGACACGGAGACGGGGTGTTAAAAGAACACCTGCGTCTCCGTGCTTCTGTGGATAATTCCCGTCCGCGATGAATGTTCGCCTCACGGCGCAACGGTGTTTCGACGTTAACTTGCCAATGCGTGTCGCAGCGCGCCTTCTAGTTGAGGGTAGAGGAACTCGTAATGCGCGGCCTTGAGTTGCGCCGGTTCGACGCGTGCGCCGGAGAGCAGGAGCGCGTCGGCCATCTCACCGAAGGCGAGGCGCGCGGCAAAGGCGGGAACAGGAAACAACGTCGGGCGATTGAGCGCGTGGCCGAGCGCCTTCGTGAAATCCGCATTCGTCACGGGATTCGGTGAGACGGTGTTGACGGGGCCGCGCAGGGTTTCGTTCGCGAGCGCGAATTTGATGATGCCGACCACATCTTCGAGCGCGACCCAACTCATGTATTGCTTGCCGCTCCCGATGCGACCGCCCGCGCCGAACTTAAAGGGCGTCAGCATCCTCGCCAGCGCGCCGCCCTCACTGCTCAGGACGATGCCGATGCGCGCATTCACGATGCGTATTCCGGCCCCACTCGCGGGCAGCGCAGCCTTCTCCCACTCGCGGCAGACCTCGCTCAAAAAGTCTCCGCCCGATGCGCTCTCTTCCGTCAACACTTCATCACCACGGTCGCCGTAAAAGCCTATCGCAGACGCGCAGACCAGCACGCCCGGCTTGCGTTCGAGGCCCGCCAGCGTCCGCGCCAGCAACCCTGTGCCCGACACGCGGCTCTCAAGAATGCGCCGCTTCTTTTCTTCGTCCCACCTTCCCTCGGCGACCGGCTCACCCGCCAGATGCACCGCCGCGTCGTGTCCCTCCAGCGCCTTTGCGTCCACCGTCTCCGTCGCCGGATTCCACAACACGTCGGAGACGCCCGCCTCCGGCGCAGACGTGGACGCGCGACGCACGAGACGCGTGATGCTGTGTCCGTCCGCGAGTAGAGAGCGCACCAGCGCCACACCGACGAGTCCGGTTGCGCCGGTCACAATAATTTTCATGCACTTTGCTCCTTCAACTTTTGATGAGTCGCTATTGCTCTCCACCCGCCTTCGCGAGCGCTTCGAGCGCCACCTCTCGATCATCGAAGTGATGCGTGACCGTCCCGATGATCTGGTAAGTTTCGTGACCCTTGCCCGCGATGAGCACCATATCGCCCCCCCGCGCTTCTCTTAACGCCGTGCGAATCGCTTCGCGCCGGTCGGCGATTTTCAGATACGGCTTCCCCGTCTCGCGCATTCCCTTCTCGACATCGGCGATGATCGCTTCAGGGTCTTCCGTGCGCGGGTTGTCCGAGGTGACGATGACCACATCGCTGAGGCGCGCGGCGACTTCACCCATCGGCGCGCGCTTGGAACGGTCGCGGTCGCCGCCGCAACCAAAGACCGTGATGATGCGCCCTTTCGTCACTTCACGCGCGGTGCGCAGCACACCGTCGAGCGCATCGTCCGTGTGCGCGTAATCTACCACGACGGCGAAATCGCCTCTGTGCGGAACTCGCTCGAATCTTCCCGACGCGCCCGCGCACGTTTTGACTGCGCGAACAATCGCATCCGCGTCGAAGCCGAGCGCGAGACACGTCGCGGAGGCGGCGAGCAAATTGTAAATGTGCGGGCGGCCCGTCAGAGGCGTCTCGACCGTGCGCTCTCCCTGCGGGGTGCGCAGCACGAAGCGCATCCCCCCCGGCGTGAAAGCGAGATCGTGCGCCGTCACATCGGCCTCCGCGTCGAGGGCGTATCGCACGACGCGTCCACCGCTACTCTCAAGCTCCGAGGCCAGCCGCGCGCCCGTCTCGTCGTCAATATTGACGACCGAGGTTGCGGGCCGCGCACCCAGACTTCCGTCGAAGAGTTTGAGCTTGGCGGCGAAGTAATTTTCCATCGTGCCGTGATAGTCGAGATGATCGCGCGTCAGGTTGGTGTAAACGGCGACGGCGAAACGGAGCGCGTCGCAGCGATGCAAGTCGAGCGCCTGCGAAGAGGCTTCCATCACGGCGACGCGTGCGCCCGCATCAACCGCGCGACGGAAGTATCGCTGCACGTCGCACGCTTCCGGCGTGGTGCGTTCCGCGACAATGCGCTCGCCCGCGACGCGGTATTCCACGGTCGTCAACAGAGCCGTCCCGCCGCCCTCGCTCTCCGCGATGGCGTTGACGAGATAGGCCGTCGTCGTCTTGCCGTTCGTGCCCGTGATGCCGACGAGCGCCAACTCTTCCGACGGGTGGCCCTGCACTTCCGCCGCCGCGTAAGCCAGAGCGCGCCGCGCGTCGTCCACTTGAATCCAAGCGCCCTCAAAATCGTCCGGTCGCTCGCGTTCGGAAATCACACCGGCGGCGTCCTGCTCGCCAACTTGTCGCAGGAAGCGGTGCGCGTCCAGATGCGAGCCGCGGATGGCCGCGAACAACCAACCGGCGCGCACCTGTCTTGAGTCGTGCGTCACGTCAACGACGCGCGCCTCCGCATCGCCCGTCAACTTTCCGCCAACTGCCTTCGCGACAGCGCCGAGCGAAACTCCACTTTTATTCTTCACTTGTGACGTATCCCAGCCTCCCGAAAATGATTTGTGTTACAACAATTCCCTGACTTGATTATAATCCCCGCGATATTACCAGCAACGAGCGAGGTGAACACCCCCGATGTTGAAGCGTCATCCGCAGGCCGCGAGCCGACCGTCACGCGCATTGATAAATATCCGGCGAAGTGCGACATCCTTTCTCGTCCTGTTCGTCATCATCACAAGTCTCTCTCTCCCCATTTCATACCGCAGCGTCGCCGCGTCCGCACAGGCCACGCAGTACGATTTCATCATCCGCAACGGGCGAGTCGTAGATGGCACGGGCCGTCCCTCTTACGTCGCCGACGTGGCCGTCAGAGGCGACCGCATCATTCGCATCGGGCGTTTGGGCATGAACGCCCGCGCGCGTCGCACGATTGATGCGGCGGGAATGATCGTCGCGCCCGGCTTCATAGATATGCTCGGACAGTCGGAGCAGAACGTCCTGATAGACCCGCGCGCGATGAGCAAAGTGATGATGGGCGTGACGACGGAGATCACCGGCGAGGGAGGCTCAATCGCGCCGGTCAACGAGCGGTTGATTAAAGAGGACGAGGAATTTTACCGGCGCTTCAACCTCAACGTGGACTGGCGCACGCTCGGCGAATACTTTCATCGGCTTGAGAAGGGGGGAGCGGGCATCAACCTCGGCACGTTCGTCGGCGCGACACAGGTGCGCGCCTACGTCGTCGGCTACGACAATCGAGCGCCGACGAGCGCGGAGTTGGAGAAGATGCGCCGCCTCGTCGCCGAAGCGATGGAAGACGGCGCGCTCGGCTTATCAACTTCGCTGCAATACGTGCCCGCGCGCTTCGCCAAGACCGACGAGATCGTCGAACTGGCAAAGGTCGCCGCCCGCTACGGCGGTATTTACATGACGCATCAGCGCAGCGAGGCTAACGCCCTCGACGAATCGCTCGATGAAGTGTTCGAGATCGCACGCCGCGCACGCATCCCCGCCGAAATCTGGCATCTCAAGACCGCTTACCGCAAGAACTGGGGACGCATGCCCGAAGTGCTCAAGCGCATCGCGGCGGCCCGCGCGCGCGGTCTCGACATCAGCGCGGACGTTTATCCTTATGTCGCGGCCAGCACCGCTCTTTCGGCCTGCCTGCCACCGTGGGCGCTCGAAGGCGGGACGGAGAAGATGCTTGGGCGTCTGCGCGACCCTTCCGTGCGCGAGCGACTTAAACGCGAAATCGCGAACGACTCGAAGGATTGGGAGAACATCTATTTCGGAAGCGGCGGCGCGGGCGGCGTGCTCGTCGGATCGGTCGTCAATCGCGAACTCGAAGCGTTGCAGGGCAAACGTCTCTCCGAAATCGCGCGTGAACAGAACAAAGAACCGCTCGACGCACTCTTCGATCTCATCCTCGCCGACCACGGGCAGACGGGCGCGATCTACTTTATGATGGACGAGAATGATTTGCGCGCGGCCCTCCGCTCGCCCTTCGTCAGCATCTGCACGGACAGCGGCGCACGCGCCACGGACGGCCCGCTCGCCGGTTCCAAGTCGCACCCGCGCGGCTGGGGTTCGTACCCGCGCATCCTCTCGCGCTACGTCCGCGACGAACATTTGCTCACGCTCGAACAAGCCATTCATAAAATGACGGGACTCTCCGCCGCGCGCGTCGGACTGCGTGAACGCGGCGTCCTGCGCCCCGGCGCATACGCCGACATCACCGTCTTCGACCCGCAACGCGTGCGCGACCTCGCCACTTTCGAGGAGCCGAACCAGTACCCTTCAGGCATCGAGTACGTGCTCGTCAACGGTCAGGTTGAAGTTGACAAGGGTGCGCGGACGCCCGCGCTCGCCGGACGACCTTTGCGCGGGCCGGGATACCGCCGCCGCAATTAACAACCACGTCGCTCCGGCGAAGTTAGAGTCCGGGAAAGAGAACACCATCGTGTCCCTGATGCTCGAAGAGATAGCCCAGCAGCCCTCGGCGCTGGCGAAGACCATCGCGGAAGAGCGCGGCAAGGTCAAACGTCTCGGCACTTTTTTGAAGGCGCGCAACATTGATTTGATTGTGCTCGTCGCGCGAGGCTCGTCGGACAACGCTGCCCTCTTCGGTCGCTATTTGCTGGAAATCACGACCGGCATTCCCGTCGCGCTCGCCGCGCCTTCGGTTCACACGCTCTACGGGGCGCACCTTAACTTGGGGCGCGCGCTCGTCGTCGGCGTCTCGCAGTCGGGCGAGGGCGAAGACATCAACCGCGTGCTCGAAAGCGCGAAGGCAAACGGCGCTTACACGGTCGGCATCACGAATGAGCCTGCGTCCTCGATGGTCGGCATCGTTGACGAGACGCTTCTGATGCATGGCGGACGCGAACGCTCGGTCGCCGCGACGAAGACCTACACCGGACAGATGATGCACTTCTACATGCTCGCCGACGCGCTCGCGGACGGCGGCACGAAGCTCGACTACGAGGCCATCCCGGACTACGCGGCACGCTCGCTCGCGCTGCGACCGCTCATCGAACGACTCGTCGAGCGTTACGTTTTCATGGAAAATTGCGTTGTCGTCGGGCGCGGCCTCGTCTATGCCAACGCTTTCGAGATGGCGCTCAAGCTGATGGAGACCTGTTACGTCGTGGCCGAACGATTCTCTTCGGCAGACTTTTTTCACGGCCCGCTCGCGCTCGTCGAACGCCACTTTCCGATCTTCGTCTTCGCCCCGCCGGGCGTTACGCTCGCGGGGGTCAAAGAGCTTTGCGAGCGTCTGCGCGAGTTGCGCGCCGACACTCTCGTCATCACCTCTGACGAAGAAGCGGGCGCGCTGTGCACGCGTTGCATTCCTTTGCCCGCCGATATCGGCGAGATGCTCGCGCCGATTCCTTACATCGTCCCGGCACAACTGTTCGCCGCATTGCTGGCGGACGCCAAGGGACTCGATCCGGACGCGCCCCGCTCGCTCGCGAAAGTCACGCGCACAATCTAAACTCACCGTCAACGCGTCCTAATCGTCAACGCTTCTTACATCGTCGGAGACTCGTGATGAAACTCTTAATCATCGGCGGAACGAAGTTTCTCGGTCGCTACGTCGTCGAGTCTGCTCTGGCGCATGGGCATGAGGTGACGACGTTCAATCGAGGGCTGCACGACCCGTCACCTTTTCGCGATGTCGAAACGCTACGAGGCGACCGCAACGGCGACCTCAACGAGTTGCGCGGCAGAAGTTGGGACACGGTCGTTGATACGTGCGGATACTTTCCGGGTTCCGTCGGGCGCACAGCCGGGTTGCTTGCCGACGCGGTCGGGCATTACACGTTTATCTCCAGCATCTCCGTCTATCAAAAATTTGACGAACCGAACCTCGACGAAAGCAATCCGGTCGGCACTATTACCGACGGAGAGTTGCGTGAAGCCGAGTCAGTACAGACGGGCCGCGACAAATATCCCGCAAAGTCTCTCGGCGAATTTTACGGCCCGCTCAAGGCGCTCTGCGAACGCGCCGCAGAAGATGCGATGCAGGGGCGCGTCCTTCAAGTCCGCCCCGGCCTCATCGTCGGCCCGCACGACTACAGCGACCGGTTCACCTACTGGGTGCGACGCGTGGCGCAGGGCGGCGAAGTCCTTGTGCCGGACATGCCGGAGCGTCAAATACAGTTGATTGACGTGCGCGACCTTGCGGATTGGATTGTCGGGATGTCCGAAGCGCGGCACGCCGGAACGTTCAACGCCACCGGGCCTGATTATTCTTTAACGATGCGGCGGATGCTTGATGAGTGTCGTGCGTTGAGCGCGAGCGACGCGGAATTTACGTGGGCAGGCGAGCAGTTTCTGCTGGACGAGGGCGTCGGCCCGTGGAGCGAGATGCCCCTGTGGATGCCTTACCTGACGGAAGAGGATCAACTTTCGCGCTATTTCCAGTCGGTTGATTGCGGCAGGGCCATCGCTGCGGGATTGAAGTTTCGTCCGCTTTCGGAGACGATTCGGGACACGCTCGCGTGGGACGGCACGCGCCCGAAAGAGATGCCGCTCATCGCGGGCATCACCGCCGGACGTGAAATCGAACTGCTTCGCGCGTGGCGAGATCGAGCTTAGCACGCACCGCC
>JBAVPI010000707.1:0-6436 GCA_049692915.1 Pyrinomonadaceae bacterium | reverse complement strand
GGCTTCCGCCGAGGGATGCGCCGGGGCGCGTGGAAGGGGCGCGCGGGAGCGCCGCGACCGGCGAGAGCATCAAGGACGATCTGGCCGAGGCCCTGTCCGTGATTCGAGAACATCATGCCGACGGCTTGAACCTCAATTACAACGACGCCTTCAAGTCGTCAATCGGCGGCGCGCTCCACACACTCGATCCGCACTCAAGCTATTTCGACCGCGCCGATTTTGAAAAATTCATGACCGAGCAACGCTCCGAGTACTACGGCATCGGCGCGACCATCGGCGACCTCCGCGACGGCGAGACGGTCAACACCTTCATCCGCGCGACCTTCGCCGACTCGCCCGCACAGCGCGCGGGCCTGCGCTACGGCGACCGCGTCGTCGAGATAGACGGGCAGTCCATGCGCGGCAAGACTTACGGCGAAGTGCGCGAGAAGTTGATCGGGCCGCGCGGCACAAAGGTCAAAGTGACGGTCGAGAACGTCGCGACGGGGCAGACCGAGACGGTCGAGATTACGCGCGGCGCAGTGCCGCTGCCTTCTATCCCCGAAGCCTACATGCTGCGCCCCGGTGTCGGCTACATCGCCATGACCGGCGGCTTCAACATGACGACGGCGGACGAGTTCAGCACCGCGCTCGAATATCTGCACGGCAGGGGCATGAGCCAACTCGTGCTCGATTTGCGGGGCAACGGCGGCGGGCTGGTCGTCCAAGCCGTCCGCGTCGCCGACACTTTCCTGCGTCGCGGCCAGACGATCCTGACGCAGAAGGGCCGCATTCGCGGGAGCGCGCAGCAGTACGTCGCCGATAACGAAACGCCGGATCAGACGCCGCTCGTCATCCTCGTCAATCGCAACACAGCCTCGGCCTCCGAGATTCTCGCAGGCGCTTTGCAGGATCACGACCGCGCGCTCGTCGTCGGCGAGACGACCTTCGGCAAGGGACTCGTGCAGCTTCCCTTCCAGCTTGAATCCGGCTCGGCCATGCTGCTCACCATCGCCAAGTACTTCACGCCTTCGGGCCGTCTCATCCAGCGCGACTACTCGAATGGCGCGCTCTACGACTATTACACGCAGGGCGGCTCGGCCCGGCTTGAGAAACAGAGCGCGCCGGTGCGTCCGGTCGGCCCCGAAAAGCGCACGGACACGGGCCGCGTCGTCTATGGCGGCGGCGGCATCACGCCCGACGAAGCCGTCTCGGCCACGACCGTCTCCCCCGCGCAGGCGCGTTTGATTGACCCGACCTTCGCCTTCGCCCTTCAACTCGCGGGCGGGCACATCGCGGGCTTCGAGTCTTACAAAGCGTCAGTCCCGCTCGATTTCAGACACGACTTACAGACCTCGGACGTTCCCGTGACGGATGCGCTCTTCAGAAAGTTTAAGGAGTTCGTCGCGGCCAAGCCGTTTTACAAAGCTTCGCCGACGCTGCTCGACCGCGAGCGCGCCTTCATCACGCGACAGTTGCGCTACGAACTCGCGACCGCCTCTTACGGCTCCGTGACGGCACTGCGCGTCTTCAACGAAGACGACCCGCAAGTCGCACGCGCCGTCACGGTCTTGCCGCGCGCACGCGACCTCGCGCAGTCCGCGATGCGTACGCGTCAACCTTAACCGCTTCGCACGTCCGCTGCTTGCCTGTGAGAGAGGCCGCGACGGTTTCGCCACCTGAAGCGAGACAGTCGCGGCCTCTCTAATTGTCGCCTTGACAATCGAACTCCATGAACTAGAATGTTTTTCCGCGCCGGACACTTGAGGGCGGCGCGTGCGGAGATGTGGCCGAGTGGCTGAAGGCGGCGGTTTGCTAAACCGTTATAGGTCAAAAGCCTATCGCAGGTTCGAATCCTGTCATCTCCGCCATTATTTTGAAACGATGAACGCGGAACGCTGAATGCAGAACGAAGAAGCACAAGCTTTTCAGTTCCGGGTTCAGCGTTCCGCGTTTATCTTTTAGGTGAGCTATGACTGTTCGCGTTCGTTTCGCACCATCGCCGACCGGCTACCTGCACATCGGCGCGGCGCGCTCCGCGCTCTTCAACTGGCTGTACGCTCGACAGACCGGCGGTAAGTTTCTGCTCCGCGTCGAGGACACGGACTTGCAGCGTTCGACAGACGAGTCTCTGCGCTCGATCATCGAGGGACTTGAGTGGCTCGGCATCAGCGACTACGACGAGGAGATTGTCTTTCAGTCCGCCAACGCAGACAAGCACCGCGCCGCTGCGCTCAGACTTATCCAAGAGGGCAAGGCGTACAGGGATTTCACGCCGAAGGCGGAGCGCACGGGCGGCGACGTGAAGCAGGAGATTGCCGAACGCGCGCGCAAGGGAGCAAGCGAGGGTGCGGATCACCGCAGCAATCCTTTCCGCGACCTCGCGCCGGAAGAGTCGAGCAGCCGCGCGGAGGCGGGCGAGCCTTTCGCCGTGCGTCTGAAAATCGCGCGCGAGGGCAAATCGAATTTCGAGGACATCGTTTACGGCGCGCAGGAGCGCGACTATTCGGAGATCGAAGACCTCGTGCTGCTGCGCTCCGGCGACCTCAGCCCGCTCTACAACCTCTCGGTCGTCGTGGATGACATCGAGATGGGCATCACGCACGTCATACGCGGGCAGGATCATCTGACGAACACGCACAAGCAGAAGCTCATCTACGAGGCGCTCGACGCCGCCGTGCCGCGCTTCGCGCATCTGCCGCTCATCCTCGCGCCGAATAAGGCTAAACTCTCGAAGCGCAAGCACGGCGAGGTCGTCTCCCTGACGACGTACCGCGACCGTGGCTTCGTGCCCGCCGCGTTCCGCAACTATCTCGCGCTTCTGGGGTGGTCGCCTCCAGACGGGGGAGAGATTTTGTCGCTCTCCGGGATGGTCGAAAAATTCTCGCTCGAAGCCATCCATCACTCAAACGCCGTCTTCAACTTCAGCGAGGCGGACGCGCGGCAATGGACTGACGCGAAGGCGCTCTGGATGAACGCCGAGTACGTCCGCACGATGCCGCTCGCCGAGTTGATGCCGATGGTGCGTGCCGAGTTGGAGGCCGCGAAGTTGTGGCGGCCCGCTTACGAAAACGAAGAGAGCGCGTGGCTTGAGAAGACGCTTGAGTTGATCCGCGGGCGTTTCATGACGCTCAAGGATTTCAGCGGGCAGGGGCGCGCGTACTTCTCCGACGAGTTCGAGTTCGACGACGGCGCAGTGGCGAAGAATCTGAAAAAAGAGCCGCGTTTGAAAGAACTGCTGCCCGGACTGGCCGCGAAGATGGAGACGCTTGAGGCGTGGAACGTCGAGACGTGCGAGGGCGCTCTGCGCGCTTATTCAGAAGAGGCGGGCGTCAAGGCCGGACTGCTCATCAACGCCTCGCGCACGGCGCTGACGGGCCAGTCGGTCGGCCCCTCCATGTTTGAAGTCTTCGACATCGTGGGGCGCGAACGCTCAATCACACGCCTGCGTGCGGCGGCTCAGCTTGTCTGAGCGCGTCCGTTCATTCCGTCCGAAAGCAACGCGCGTGAGATTACTGTCGAGCGCGTCGCAGATTTCGAGATGAGGTTTTCAGTCATGCTAAAAAAATATTTCCACGCCTTGACCGCGACGCTACTTTTATCGGTCGTCGCTTTCGCTCAGACCAGTAACAACGCCGCCGCGACCCAGACGAATCCGTCTGCGCGCAGGTCGAGAACGACAACGACGAAGCCCGCACCGACAGCTACTCCGGTCAGCGCGGCGCAGGATACTACAGGCAATTCATCAGCGACGGGCACGCATCGCGCTGCCGCTGCCGCCGGTCAAACGAGAGCGTCACGCGCAGGCACCGGGTCGTTAGCCGCGCGCGGCGTTCGCGACGCCTTCGACACGCTCATCAACGGCATCCGCCGCGGCGATGTGGACGAAGTGATGGGCATCTACTGGAACTCGCCGCGGCTCATTCTCTTCAACAACAACGGGACGGTGACGAAGACTTGGGAGCAGGTGCACAGCAACCGGCAAAGCTCATACGCGAAAGTTAAGGACGTGAAGCTCGACTTAAGCGACGACCGCGTGATGATGCTCGGACGCGACGCGGCAATCGTGACGGCGCGCTGGAAACAGTCGCAGACCTTTGAAGGCAAGGCCGAAACATCGTCGGGGCGCATGACGGTCGTCTTCCAGAACATCGCCGGAAAATGGCGGGCCGTGCACGCGCACACCTCTCCCGACCGGCCCGACCCGACGCTGCTCATGCCCTCCGAGCGCACGACGAATGATGCGACCGGCACGCCTGCGTCACCGATCAAGCCTTAGCGTAAAAGCGTGTGTTGAAGTAAACTGCGGCGGCGAGTTCATTCCCCTTTAACTTTTCACGGTCGAGAGGCGCGTCACTCAATCGTCACCGAAGCGCGACGGCGTTTCCGCCGCCATACGTTTCGTTTTTTTTAATCGAGGAGCACAGAATATGGATTGGATGAATCAGATCGGCGGTCTTTTGCAGCAATACAACAACGCGCCCGCGGGCGAAGTGCCCGATACGGTGCACGACGACTTTGACCGATTCGCGCAAGCCGCGCCACAGTCGGCGGTCGCCGACGGCTTGTCCGCCGCCTTCCGCTCCGATCAGACGCCGCCCTTCGGCCAGATGCTCGGCCAACTCTTTGGCCAGTCAAACGGGACGCAGCGCGCCAGCATCCTCAACACGCTGATCGGCGCGCTCGGCCCGACCGTCATGTCGCAGATACTCTCGCGCGGCGGGTCGGCGGGTCTCGCGGGCATCCTCGGCGGCGGGCAGCAGGAAGTGACGCCGGAGCAGGCCGAACAAGTCTCGCCGGAAGCGGTGCGACAGGTGGCGCACGAAGCCGAACAGAAAGACCCCTCCGTCGTGGACATGATCAGCAACGTCTATGCTGAGCACCCGACGCTCATTAAAACTCTCGGCGGCGCGGCCCTCTCCATCGCCCTCGCCAAGATCGCCGAACGCCAGTATCGAAGCTAAACGGCAGGTCGCAAGGACGAAGAACAGAGGGCAAAAGTCGAGGGGAAAGCCTCTTTACTTTTGCCCTCTGTTTTTAACTATTGATTATTTCGTTTCGATATGGATTAATAGTCGACGATAAGTAGAAGCGGTAAGACAATCTCCCACAAATAGTTCCCCGTCTTACCCGGTTTAGGAGTTCCCCCATGCCGCCTGACAGTCGGCGCGTTCTGTGCGCCGAACCCCATCAGGATGTCTGCGCTTTCATCACTCTGCTGCTCGAACAGCAGGGCCATCAAGTGCTGTCCGCCAAAACAATCAAAGAGTGCATAGAGTTGGCCGCCGAAAGTTCTTTCGACCTCTACATGCTCGACGATAATTATATTGACGGCAGCGGCCTCGAACTTTGCAGAGACCTCCGAAGGCTGACGCCCGAAACGCCGATCCTGTTCTTCTCCGCTCAGGCTTTCGACCGCGACCGACAGCGAGGCTTGGACGCGGGCGCGCAAGGATACCTGACGAAGCCCGCAGACATTTTCGAGATCGTGCAGGCCGTCAACTCGATACTCATCCCACGTGGAAAAGATTCCGCCCCGCGCTGACCCGCTCGCCAAAGGCATTGACCCGCAGTCGGATTTTAAGTAACGTACCTGCTGTACCCCGTCCCCCTACGAAAATTTACTTTGCTGCCGCATCGTGCGGCACACGCTTGCTCTGGGAGTATCCACGTATGCCCACAGTCAGGAGGCGCATTCTTTGCGCCGAGGCAAACGATGATGTCAGCGGACTGATCGCCCTTCTGCTTGAGCGCAAAGGCTATGAAGTCAAGACCACGCAGACCATCGCCGAAACGTTGCGTCTCGCCGCCGCTGAAAGTTTCGACCTCTATATCCTGAACGACAGTTATATTGACGGCGACAGCTTCGACCTCTGCCGGCAACTCCGCGAAGCCGACCCGGCGACGCCCGTCCTCCTCTTCTCCCTCGACGCTTCGAGCCGGAATCGCGACGAGATGCTCAACGTCGGCGCGCAGTATTACGTCAACAAGACAAGTGATTTCGCCTCGCTCGTACAGGCCATTGACCGGCTTTTACGCGCGGGCTGAAGTCTGGCTCCCATGCATGGAGAGACGGCCTGCGCTTCGATGACAGCGGAGCGCATCGCACAGAGAAAAGCCGGTCACGATTTTCTCGTGACCGGCTTTCCGGTGAACTGTTTGGATTGCCCTGAGCCTTGTGTGCCTGTGGTGTGCCGCTTGACTAAACAAGGGCACGAGCCGAAGTCACTTCTGGACAGAAAATCCCAACATTCGGGCTATCAGTCCAGTGGCCTTAGGACTCAGCCACCTCACTGTGATAAGAACTCATACTTTGTTTTGATCACCTCCTTTCCAGTGTTGAGGTGATAATAAAAGAGTCTGCGCGCAGGCGTCAACAATTATTTTCAGCGCGACGTGGCACACGTAAGGGCAAGGGGCGTAGGGGTTCGTTGCGCCCGCGGAGACTGTCTTGAGA
>JBAVPI010000706.1:0-6365 GCA_049692915.1 Pyrinomonadaceae bacterium | reverse complement strand
TTATTGCCTGCTCTCAGCCGCCTTGACGACAACTCTGCTATTAATCTTAATCGCACAACGCTTCCTCAACCCGAAGCGCTCTTTCTCCTGATTCAACTTCTCCGTCTTCAAACCGTTCAAGCCGGTTTCAAAGCTAAAACTTATAGAGACACAAAGAAACGGTTTCCGTCTTGACCGTGCGCTCTGCGCCTCTGCGTAGGTTTCCGCGTTTTGATGTGACCTCATAATCGAACTCTGGAAACGCAAGAAAGGTTTTCCGTGGACGTTCTTGAAGTGACGTGCGAAGCCACTTGAGGAGGAGAGCGAAGATGAGAAGGGCGCTGATTGTCGGTCTGGTTTGCTTAACAATTGTCTCGGCAATTTTTTTCACTAAAGGAGCAAAGGCTCTTGACGATGGCCCCGTCGTCGAACCAGAACAGGGCCGGGACGTGTCTCCCGTGCGGCGAAATGAGTTTGAAGTCGAAGTGCTGGTCGGCGGTCGTCAGTTGGAAGAAATCTTCGGGCGCGGCAAAAGCTACGTGCTGGCATCGGAGGGCGCGGAGTATGAACTGCGCATCAGGAATCCGCTTCCGGTGCGCGTCGCCGTAGCCCTCTCGGTGGATGGTCTGAGCACGATTGACGCGCGTCGTTCTTCGAGTTGGGACGCGAGCAAGTGGGTGATTGAGCCTTATGGGACGATCCGCATCGGGGGCTGGCAGATGAGTTCCGCGCGTGCGCGTAAATTCTATTTCACGACCGAGCGCGATTCCTATGCCGCACGGATGGGCCGCACGGCAGACCTCGGCGTTATTTCCGCCGTCTTCTACAGGGAAGTCGGGCCGCTCCCCGTGCCGGTCACGCCTCGAAATTATCCGGGAGAAGAACCGGACGGGCTGAGGGATGAACGCAGCGAGGCGAACAAATCCGCGAGTCCGTCGGCGCGTGCCGGTAGCGCCGCGCAGGGTGCGACCTCGACCGGAGTCGCGCCGCGCCCTGACGACGAGTATGCGGCGACAGGCATCGGACGCGCCGTCGAGAACCACGTCTATCGCGTCAACTTACAGTTGGAGCGACGCCCCTCTGCCGAAGTGACGATCCGTTACGAGTATGCGGATGCGCTTTATAAACTCGGACTGCTGCCGCGCCCCGTGAACACAAACCCGCTGTCGCGGCGCGAGCGTGCGCGCGGTTTTGAAGACGGGCGCTACTGCCCTGAGCCTTGAATCAAGGTTATGGAACTATCCGCCGCGCCGCGCGTCTAAACTGCACACGGGAATTTCGTCCGACGGAGTTAAAAAGTATGTCACAGCGTACCAACCCACTCGACCACGTGAGAGTCGCCGCGCCGTGTTCAGCCGATTGGGAGCGCATGAGCGGCGACGAGCGTGTGCGATTCTGCGCGCAATGCAGCCTCAACGTCTATAACCTTTCAGGCATGAGCAGGCGCGAGGCCGAAACACTCATCATGAGCGCCGAGGGCCGTCTCTGCGTGCGCTTTTACAGGCGTGCTGATGGAACTGTGCTGACGAAAAATTGCCCCGTCGGGTGGCGCGCACTCAAGCGTCGCGTCTCGCGCGTTGGTAACGCCGTGTTCTCGTCCGTACTGGGTTTCTTCGCCGGAGTGGGCCTGAATTTTGCGCTCAGCCCTCACGGTGAAAGCTTCGACCCTTCAGGCCCGCAAGTGATGGGTGCCATCGCCGTGAGCGTGCCGGAGGCGTTGCCCGCGAATGTTGAAATGGGAGATGCGACAGCGGTACAAGGAGAGGGCTTTATCGCGGGAAGGATGTCTGTTGATAATTCAAAAGGGGTTCAACCCGGAGTCAATCGGAAGTACGTCCGAAATAAGCATCTGCGTTAGAGCGCGAAGGGAAGATGAAAAGCCTGCTTAGACGCTCTCAACGACTCTCTATCATTAAGCGTTGGTCGCGTAACATTTCCAGCGACCAACGCTCTTTGCTTATGGGTCAGCGACGCGGCTTCAAGTCGTCGGTGTAAAGCAACTTGTATGCGCGGTAATTCGCCATCACACGGTTCACGTAATCCTTGCTTTCCGTGAATCCGACCTCTGCGGTAAAGACGCCGGGGTCTGACCGCCCGGCCCGACGCACCCAACGTGCGACGTTCTCTTCACCGCCGTTGTAAGAGGCCGCCCATGCTTCCGGCAAATCGGGGAACATCTTCGCGAGTGCGCCGAGGTATGCGCCCGCCAACTTGATATTCACGTCGGGCCGGTACAAGTCATCTTCGCGCAGGTTGACGACGTTGACGGACGGCGCATATTTCGTCGCCACTTCCGGGTTCAACTGCATCAGTCCACGCGCACCGACGGGCGACTTGGCGCGCGCGTTAAAGCCGCTCTCCTGTCTCATAATCGCCAGCATGAATCGAGGGTCAACGCCGCGTCCGGCGACGGCGCGCACGATGATGTCGCGGTAGGGAGCGGGGAAGTCGCCCGCGGATTTTCTCACCTCGTTGCGAACGCGTGCCTCGCGCGCATTGACCGCGCTCTGAGCCGCGCCTCCCATTTTTTGCAGTCGCGCCGTAGCCAACGCGCCGTAATACGACCCGGCGCTGTCCGCGATGTCTTGATAAGCCTTGATCGCAGCATCCCTCTGATTCGATTCCTCAAGGCTGTAGGCGCGCAAGTAAGCGACTTCAGTGGGGCTGGTGTTGACGACGTTGCGAACGAAGTTTGCGCGACTCAGTTCGTCGCTCATGCGCAACGCAGACGACCAGTCGCCACGCGCCACGTCGAGACGCAATCGCGCAAAGAGCGCATTGGCGTCGGCGGGCTTGCCCGCGAAACGCTCGCGCGTCCGGGCAATCCACGGGAGCGCCTCGTCGGGACGATTGGCCTCGCGCAGGGTGTCTATAATGTTGAGATAAGCATTCTCGATGCGCTCTCCGTCCGGAAAACGCTCGACGTATGCGGCGTAGCGTGTTGCCGCCTCGGCGGGGCGTTCGAGGCGAAGCAGCGTAGCGGCGACGTAGTAAAAACCGTCGCGTCCCGCGAGAGCTTGCGGGTAAGTCGCGCCGAGTTTTTCAAACACCGGCAGCGCTTCTTCATAACGTTTCTCCTGAAACAGCGTGCGCCCGATGCCGAAATATGCCGCCGGCACGTTTGCATCATTCGGGTATCGTTCGATGAGCGCGTGCCAGTGTGCGCGTGCTTCGTCGAAGGCGCGGTTGGTCTGAAAGATAGCCGCGCGCCGCATGTGTTCGATTGGCGTGAGCTTCGGCAATTGACCGTCGGTTGTGCGGCCGGATGCGTCCATGCTGCGCGTTGCGGCGAGCGCATCTTCCGTCTGCTCTTCGGCTGATAAAGTGATTGCCTCGGAGCTATAGAACGGTACGACGACGGCGTTATTGTTCACCGGCGTCTCGACGTGAACGCATGCGGGCGAGAGCAACAGCGCTGAAACACAGGTCAGAATGAGTTGGGAAATGAAGATCATTTTGGAAACCCGTCGAAAGCCTTTCGTCAAAGAAGGACGCACGAAGCGCGAGAAAATTGAACTGTTGCGCTTAAGACGCATGCGATGCGGCTGGCCCTCGCGGGCAAAGATGTCAACGGAAATATATTGATAACGACCGTCGCCGTGGGGGACAAGCAGACTCGTGTGGTTTGATGCGTTCGGAAGCACGCGCGGCGTTCCACGCGCCCATAAATTTTTACGGGATGCGTCAAGACTCTTTACTCTCATCTTCCCGTTCAACTTCTTCAACAATTTCAAAGCTCGAAATTAATTCGACGCCGGGTCGGAGCGTGGCGGCGACGCTGCAATATTTCGTCTCCGACAGTTCGATGGCTTGCGCCACGGCACGCCGGGAAATGTTGTGACCTGTGACGACGTGATGTATCTCCATCCTCGTATAAGCGCGCGGATGCTCGTCGCGCCTTTCGCCGCGCACCTCGACGCGATAGGCGGTCACGCGTTCACGTTTCTTACGCAGAATCGAGACAACGTCAACGCCCGTGCAACTGCCCAGAGCGAGCAGCAGCAATTCCATCGGCGTCGCTGCACTCGCGCGCGCGGAGTTCGTCTCAAGCGCCTGCGCGTGCCCGCTCGGCGTAATGCCGACAAACAGATCATCACCCGCAAATTGGATGACGGCTTTTGAGCCTGCCTTCATCTTCAATCAAGACCTCCATCTTTTCAGGGAGCATAACACGGCGGCGCGCGCACGTCTTAGCCCTTAATTAACCCCCCTAATCTTCCTCCCTTGCTTGTACTTAACCCGAACATTCGGGCCGGGTTTAGTACATACTTAAAACGTCGCAATGACCCCGCACGTTAAGATGACAAACTCCACGGCAACCATGTGCGCCTTTGTGGAATCAGAAGGATAACTAACTTCTCCACTGACATTCAGCGTAGTTTATTCTCCCCGCGAGATGTCGGAGTAGTGTCGGCATGAGGCTTGCTAACATTTAAAGAGATTGAAGCCTCCGTCAGACATTAAAAAATCTCTCTCCCATGTGACACACGGCTCCCCGACAGCAGAGCGGCGCGAGGCTCGATGGCGGAAACAAGCCGTCGTTCTTGTAAATCTTATCAATCAAAAAATTAAGTTGGAGGGAAAGACATATGAGCAGAATTAGACAGGTGATTTCGTTGACGCTGGTGTTGACGCTTCTGAGCCTCGGCGTGACGGCACAGGCGCAACGTCGCGTGAATCGGATGAATGATCGTCAGATCGGCGAATTAATCAGGCGCGTGGAAGTGTCGTCGGGAACGTTTCGTTCGAGCCTCGATAGCTCGCTCGACCGTAGCCGTTATGACGGGACGCGTTCCGAAGACAACATTAACAGCTTCGTCAGAAATTTCGAGAGCGCGACCACGCAACTACGCGAACGCTTTGATCGTCGCGCCGCGGTTGCGTCGGATGTCGAGAACGTTCTGCGGCAGGCGTTGGACATCAATAACTTCATCGCAAATAACCGTTTGAACCAGCGCGTGAAGAGCGACTGGTCGCTCGTCCGCACAGACCTCGGTGCGCTGGCGAATGCTTACGGCGTCGCGTGGGACTGGAATCAAACATCTCCGACGGTGGGCGGCGGCGGCATACAGCCCTACCGCATTAATGACCAGCAGGTCGAACAGATTATCCGGCGCGTAGAGACGCGCGCCAACGTGTTTCGCGATGATCTCAATCAGTCGCTCGACCGCAATTCGCGCTACGACGGCACACGAGCCGAAGACAACATCAACCAGTTCGTTCGCGATTTCGAGAACGCGACGGATCGCCTGCGCAGCCGCTTCAACTCGCGAACCTCCGTGGCTGCCGATGTCGAAAACGTGCTTCAGCGCGCTGCGGTCATCAACGAGTTTCTGCAACGCAATCGCCTGAACAATCGCGTGCAAAACGATTGGTCGTTGCTTCGTACAGACTTAAACTCACTGGCGAGCGCATACAGCGTCGCCTCCAACTGGGATACGAACAACAACAACACTTATCCCGCTACCACTTACCCTTCGCCGGTCGGCACGAACAATTCAATCGCCCGACTGACCGGCACGTACCGGCTCGACCCGACGCGCAGCGACAACGCGCGCGATGTGGCCGACCGCGCGACGCGAACTCTGCCCATCAACGAGCGTCAGCGCATTTACGATAATTTAATCACGCGACTCGACTCGCCAGACATGCTCGCCATCGAGCGACGCGGCTCGACTGTTGCCATCGCTTCGACTCGCGCGCCGCAGACGAGCTTTGAGGCCGACGGGCGCGAGCGCACCGAACAACTCCCGAACGGCCAAGCCTCTCGCGTCAGCGCCAGACTGAATGGCGATCAACTCGTCGTGACATCGGCGGGCTTCCGCGAAACTGACTTCAACGTGACGTTCGAGCCGTTAGAGGGCGGGCGTCGCCTGCGCGTGACGCGTCAGATTTGGAATCCGCGCATCGGGCAGAATCCGGTCATCGTGCAGAACGTCTATGACCGCACTTCGGACGTGGCGGACTTTAACGTCTATAACGGCGCGAACAGCTATCCGTCCGACAATGCGAGCGTCAACAGCGGCGACTTCATCGTGCCCAACGGCACGACGCTCATCGCCACGCTGAACTCGAACCTCAGTACGAGGGACACGCAGAACGGCGACCGCTTCACCATGACCGTGCGCTCGCCTGCGGAGTACGATGGTGCGACCATCGAGGGCACAGTCTCCAACGTGGGCCGGAGCGGGCGCGTGACGGGCCGTTCGGAACTGTCTTTGAATCTCAACACCATCCGCCTGCGGAACGGTCAGTCGTACAGGTTCGCGGGTTTCATCGAATCGGCGCGCACGAACGGCGGCGAGACGGTGCAGGTGGACAACGAGGGCGCTGTGCGTGAGGGCGACAGCCGCGGCCAGACGACCGCGCAGCGTGCGGCCATCGGC
>JBAVPI010000705.1:0-12991 GCA_049692915.1 Pyrinomonadaceae bacterium | reverse complement strand
AAAGCGGTTGTGCAGGATAAGGGGCTGCTGTGGGGCAAGCTGGGGGCGGGCGAGCGCGTGCCTTTCGTCCTGCTGCGGATGCGCGACCCTAAGATCAAGCCGTTCGTCTTCTCCGGCGAGGACGGGGAGATTCACCCGTACCTGTGGGGCAGGGACAAAGATTTTGCGAATGAGGCGTCGCGCGTCGCGGCGCGCTTCAAGGACTTCGGAAAGACGCAGTTCGTCCAAACGATTAGCGAGCACAAGTGCGATCGTTGCGACTCGCGGCTGCCATGCCCGCACTGGCTGGGCGCGGCAGCAGAGCTTAGTTTGTGAAGGAGGCAGGAAATGTTCACCATCATCAGAAATAATAAACTCGCGCGAATTGGGATTGACGGGATAACTGAAGCCGATCTCGTTCTTTGCGCGGACGGAAGGTTTTACCCGTCGCAGAGCGTCTCGTCGCTCCGCTCTTTCCTCTCGCATACGCGGCAGGTGCAGCAGAGGGTCGCGGCGGGCGAGTCGAATGGCTGGGGGGCGGCATTGTTCTTCATCGCTCTGGGGATTCTGGTGTTTGTTGATTTTCATGACCCGGCTCCCAAAGCGCGCATCAGATTCCGAGGGAGAAATGACGAGCCTTTGAGCGCGAGCCAGAGGGCGCGCGTGCGCGAGCGCGATGAAAGCGTCTGCACCTACTGCTACCGCTACGCGCCGGACGGTCATGTGGATCACCGCGTCAGCCGCGCCAACGGCGGCACCAACCACATGAACAACCTGAGTTGGGCGTGCGCGTCTTGTAATTGCAGCAAGGGCGCGAGGAATGCGCGGCAGTTCATGCGTCTCGTGTAGCCGGACGGGGTTGGGCGAGAGGGAAGAGCGACAAACGAACTCTGCCGATGAGCTTGTTAGGCGACACCTGTAAACTCGAATTTGGATACGAAACGAGGACTCGACATATGTGGAACCGAAACCAAAGCACTGGGCCGGGAGGCGGTCGATCAACCGGACCAAGAGGTGGCATGTCTACAGGCCCAAGTGGGGGAGCATCAACAGGGCCAGGTGGTGGTCTCTCAACAGGGCCTGGAGGGGGAATGTCCACAGGGCCGGGCGGTGGCCTCTCAACTGGGCCGAGCGGTGGCTTATCGACCGGCCCCGGAGGAGGTCTTTCTACTAGCCCTAGTGGAGGTCTTTCCACAGGTCCCGGTGGGGGTCTCTCGACAGGTCCGGGAGGTGGGATGTCGACGGGCCCAACTCCATATATGAGTAAGATTCCTCCGTGGCCCGTCTTCATTAAGGAACTGGAAAAGCGAGGATTGCATCAATATGCAGAGCTAATTAGGCGACACCTGCCTTAGGGCTAAGTCACCTAACTGCTCATTCAACCGAAGCGCGAATAGCATTGCATTCATGCGCGAGACTATGTTGTTATGACGGTTCGTCGCGCCCGGTTGATTCGAGGGTTATATAAAACCGCGTCGTGCGTCAAAGTGCGCGGCGCGGTTTTCTTATCCTCTATCAAATTAGCAGACTGAAGTATCTTTCCGAAAACGGCTGGCGCGAGGCGTCGGCGTGGGGCATAGAGCGCGCGATAAAATCAGGTGTTAGTCGGTGAGATAGAATAGAGGCGTATGAATCAGAGAGACCTTGATTGGATTGCCACTTTTATTTGGAACATCGCGGATGATGAACTGCGTGACGTGTATGTGCGCGGCAAGTACCGCGACGTTATTTTGCCGTTGACCGTCATTCGCCGCCTCGACGCCGTGCTCGAGCCTAATAAGAAGTCAGTGCTTGAGATGAAAGAGCGGCTCGATGTAGCGGGCATCGCTAATCAAGATCCGGCTTTGAAGCAGGCGGCGGGGCAGTCTTTCTATAACACCTCGCCATTCACCTTGCGCGATCTAAAATCGCGTGCGAAGCAGCAGCAGCTCAAAGCCGACTTTGAGACCTACCTCGACGGGTTTTCACCGAACGTGCAGGAGATTCTCGACAAGTTTAAGTTCCGCAACCAGATACCGACGCTCGTTGATGCGGACATCCTGGGGCAGCTCATCGGGAAGTTTCTCGAAAAGTCCGTCAACCTCAGCCCCGCGCCCGTGTATGACACGGACGGGAGCGTGAAGCTGCCCGGTCTCGACAACCACGGCATGGGCACGATTTTCGAGGAGCTGATCCGCCGTTTCAACGAAGAGAATAACGAGGAGGCGGGCGAGCACTTCACGCCGCGCGATGTGGTGAAGCTCATGTCGAGACTGATCTTCCTGCCCGTCGCCGAGCAGATAGAGTCCGGCACTTATCTCGTGTACGACGGCGCGTGCGGCACGGGCGGCATGTTGACCGTTGCGGAAGAAACGCTCGCCGCCCTCGCCGCCGAGCACGGCAAAGAGGTCGCCATCCATTTGTTCGGGCAGGAGATCAACGGCGAGACTTACGCGATCAGCAAAGCGGACTTGCTGTTGAAGGGCGAGGGCGAAGAGGCTGAGAACATGGAGTATGGCTCAACGCTATCGTCGGACGCCTTCCCCGCGCGCAAGTTCGACTTCATGCTCTCGAATCCGCCTTACGGCAAAAGTTGGAAGTCAGACCTTGAGCGCATGGGCGGCAAGGGCGACATCAAGGACGCGCGCTTCGTCGTCGAGCACGACGGCGACGCCGAGTTCAAGTTACTGACGCGCTCAAGCGATGGGCAGCTCATGTTTCTGGTGAACAAGCTCGCCAAGATGAAGCACGACACCCCCTTGGGTAGCCGCATCGCCGAAGTGCATAACGGCTCGTCGCTCTTTACGGGCGACGCGGGGCAGGGCGAGAGCAACATCCGCCGTTGGGTGATCGAGAACGACTGGCTCGAAGCGATCATCGCGCTGCCGCTCAACATGTTCTACAACACGGGCATCGCCACATACATCTGGGTGCTGACCAATCGCAAGCCCGCGCATCGCAGGGGCAAGGTGCAACTTATCAACGCGACCGAGTGGTTCAAACCGTTGCGGAAGAACTTCGGCAAGAAGAATTGTGAGTTGACCGATGCGGACATCGCGCGAATCTGCGACTGCTTCCTCGCGTTCGACGAGACTGAAGAATCAAAAATCTTTTCCAACGAAGCGTTCGGCTACTGGAAGGTGACGGTCGAGCGCCCGTTGCGGTTGCGCGTTGATCTCTCCGCCGCATCGCGCTCAGAGTTTCGGCGCGTGTGCGAGAAGGCGAAGGAAGAGCCGCTGGCGAACGTGGTTGACCGCGTCGCCGGAGTGATGGGCGACCGCGTGCATACGGATTTCAATTTGTTCATGGCTGCCGTCGAAAAGGATGTCGAGGAACATAACGTCAAGCTCACCGCCAGCCGCAAGAAGCTGCTGACGAATTCTCTCGGACAGAGGAATGAGGGAGCGACGGCAGTGATTCGCAAGCGGAGCAAATTGAAGGAAGAGATTGACCCGGAGCGCGAACGTCTCTACGGGCGCAATCACACCGCGAGCGACGGCGCGACGGTCGTCGTCGAGTATGAGCCGGACAGCGAGTTGCGCGACAACGAACAAATTCCGTTGCTTGAGCCGGGTGGCGTCGAGGCGTTCTTCCGGCGGGAAGTTCTGCCGCACGTGGCGGACGCTTGGATTGATGAAGATAAGACGCTGATCGGTTATGAAATCTCGTTCACGCGACATTTTTACAAGTACCCGCAACCGCGCCAACTCAATGACATCGTGGAAGAGATTCGCAAGCTCGATGAGGAGTCAGAAGGGTTGTTGAATTCTATCGTGGAAGGTGTAAGCGCGTGACGAGTGATCGATTGCCGAAGTATGAGAAGTATCGTCCAGCGCGCCTGTCGTGGCTGGGCGAGATTCCGGCGCACTGGGAAGAGAAGCGAGCGAAGTTCTTTTTCCGCGAAGTGGACGAGCGTTCGGCGACGGGCGAAGAAGAATTGCTTTCCGTCTCGCATGTGACGGGCGTGACGCCGCGCAGCCAGAAGAACGTCACGATGTTCAAGGCTGAATCATACGCGGGTCATAAGCTGTGCCGAACCGGTGATCTAGTTATCAATACGATGTGGGCATGGATGGCGGCTTTGGGTGTGGCAAGTCAGTCGGGAATAGTTAGCTCTTCTTATGCGGTGTACCGACCAATTAAGACAGAAACATTTGTTCCTGAATATATGGACAGCTTGCTACGAACGAAGCTTTATTCGACTGAGTATTTCTGTCGCTCGACAGGCATACGACCTTCGCGCCTGCGGCTCTATCCAGAAAAATTTCTCGACATCCCTGTCGCTTGCCCACCGCGCTACGAGCAAGAGAGCATGGTCAATTATCTGCGCGAAAAAGATCAGCAGATTCATCGCTTTATCCGCAACAAGCGTCGGCGCATTGAACTTCTGAACGAGGAGAAACAAGTCATTATCAATCGAGCCGTTACATGCGGGCTTGATTCTAGTTTGCGGCTCAAACCTGCCGGTATTGATTGTCTCGATGATATGCCAGAACATTGGGAACTGCTTCCTTTTACGAAATATGTTTCGGACAAAGCCGATTATCGAGGCGCAACACCTGAGAAAACCGAATCGGGTGTTTTTTTAGTGACAGCAAAGAACGTGCGAATGGGGTTCATAGATTATGAATCTTCAAAAGAATATATAGCTGAAGATTCTTATATGGACGTTATGCGACGTGGATTGCCGAAAATTGGCGATATACTGTTTACTACGGAAGCACCATTAGGAAACGCAGCAATCGTTGATCGAGAAGACATCGCGCTAGCTCAAAGAATAATCCGATTTAGAATGAACCCACGCTGGTTCGATTCTCACTTTACATTGCTTTCGATGATGGCGAACTATTTCCAAACGCAACTTCAAATCAGGGCGACAGGCTCAACAGCACAAGGAATCAAAGCGAGCAAGCTGCCAGAGTTACGAATACTTCACCCTTCGCTGGAAGAGCAAAATCAGATTGTTGAATATGTAGAATACGAGTCAAAGAAAATCGCTCAAACAATTCAGACCACTGAACGCGAGATTAAACTTATCCGCGAATACCGCACACGCCTTATTACTGATGTCGTGACGGGCAAAGTGGATGTGCGTCACCTCGTGCCCCAAGCCGGAGAGCTGACGCTTGATGAGGCGGAGCTTTTGGAAGACGCGAACGAACTTCTATTAGACGAAGAAGCGGAAGACCTCGAAGTGAGTCAGGAGGAAACGACACTTGCCGACGACTGACATTAGCGAAAAAGAGCTTGAGAGGATTATCGCCGAATCACTCTTGTTCGAGTCGGACTACCAGCAGGGAAGCAACGACACTTACGACCGCGCACACGCCGTTGACACGGCAAAACTATCAGACTTCCTGCGCGCGACGCAGCCGAAGGTTCACGACGCGCTCGGCTTCGATACGGACAACCCGAAGTGGCAGCAATTCCTCCACCGGCTACAAGGCGAGATCGCCAAGCGCGGCGTCGTTGACGTGTTCCGCAAGGGCATCAAGCATGGCGCTCTCTCAGCGGCGCTCTTCTACGCGACCCCTACACCCGGCAACACGAAAGCCGAAGCGCTCTTCCGCCAAAACATCTTCAGCGTCACGCGCCAACTGCGATACAGCCGCGACGAGACGCAGCTCTCACTCGACCTCTGCATCTTCATCAACGGCTTGCCCGTCGCCACCTTCGAGTTGAAGAACCGTTTGACGAAGCAGACAGTCGAGGACGCCGTTCAGCAGTACAAGCGCGACCGCGACCCGCGCGAACTCCTGTTTCAGTTCGGGCGATGCGTCGTCCACTTCGCCGTTAACGATCAAGAGGTGCGTATGTGTACGCAGCTCGCTGGCAAAGAGTCTTGGTTCCTGCCATTCAACAAAGGCTTCGATGACGGGGCGGGGAATCCGCCTAACCCCGACGGCATCAAGACCGACTACCTCTGGAAAGAAATCCTGACCAAGGGGCGGCTCACGGACATCCTTGAGAACTACGCTCAAGTCGTCGAAGAGAAGGACGCGCAGGGGCGCAAGCGCCACAAGCAAATCTTCCCGCGCTATCACCAACTCGATGTCGTGCGGCAGTTGCTCGCCGACGCGGGAGCGAACGGCGTCGGACAACGCTACCTCGTTCAGCACTCCGCCGGGAGCGGCAAGAGCAATTCAATCGCGTGGCTCGCGCACCAACTCGTCGGGCTGGAAGCGGAGGGCGCGGCGCTCTTCGACTCCGTCATTGTCGTCAGCGACCGGCGCAATATAGACAAGATGCTGCGCGACACCATCAAGCAGTTCGTGCAGGTTTCGTCCACGATGGCGCACGCCGAGCGCGCCGGTGATCTGCGGAAGTTTCTCAAGGACGGCAAGAAGATCATTATCTCGACGATCCAGAAGTTTCCCTTCATCCTCGACGAGATCGGCGGAGAACAAGGCACGCGCCGCTTCGCCATCATCATTGACGAGGCGCATTCGAGTCAGGGCGGGCGCACGGCGACGAAGATGAACGCCGCACTTTCGGGGCGCGCCGATGACGAGGACGATACCGCAGAGGACGAAATCAACCGCATTATGGAATCGCGGCGGATGCTCCCTAACGCGAGCTACTTCGCCTTCACCGCGACGCCGAAGAATCGAACGCTGGAAGTCTTCGGCGAGCCTTACCGCGAAGGCGACGCCACCAAGCACCGACCCTTTCACAGCTACACGATGAAGCAGGCGATCCAAGAGGGATTTATCTTGGACGTGCTCAAAAGCTACACGCCGGTCAACAGCTTCTATCGCCTTTTGAAGACAGTGCCTGACGACCCGGAGTTCGATGTCGAGAAAGCGCTCAAGAAGCTGCGCCGCTACGTCGAGTCGCACGAGCACGCGATCCGGCAGAAGACCGAGATCATGGTTGACCACTTCCACGAGCAGGTGGTCGCGCGCCGCAAAGTCGGAGGTCGTGCGCGGGCGATGGTCGTCACGAGCGGCATTGAGCGCGCGATTCGCTACCACCGCGCCTTCATGACATACCTGAAAGAGCGGAACAGCCCTTACGCCGCAATCGTCGCCTTCTCCGGCGATCACGAGTTCGAGGGGCGCGAAGTCAACGAAAGTAAACTCAATGGATTCGCAAGGAGCCGCATCGAGGAGCGATTCCGCGAAGACCCGTACCGCTTCCTGATCGTCGCCGACAAGTTCCAGACTGGCTACGACGAGCCGCTGCTGCACACGATGTACGTTGACAAGCCGCTCTCAGGCATCAAGGCGGTGCAGACGCTCTCGCGCCTGAACCGCGCGCACCCGCAGAAGCACGACACCTTTGTGCTCGACTTCCTCAACGATACCGACACTATCCAAAAGGCGTTCGAGCCTTACTACCGCACGACCGTGCTGAGCGAGGAAACCGACCCGAACAAGCTGCACGACCTCAAGGCCGACTTGGACAACTACCAGGTCTATACACCGAGTCAAGTCGAAGAGTTAGCGCAGCTTTACATCACTGGTAGCGACCGCGCGCAGCTCGACCCTATTCTCGATACGTGCGTGGCCGTCTACAACAGCGATTTGGACGAAGACGCGCAGGTGGACTTCAAGGGCAAGGCGAAAGCGTTCGTCCGCACCTACAGCTTTCTCGCGCTTATCCTGCCGTACACGAATCCGGAGTGGGAGAGGCTCTCGATCTTCCTGAACCTCCTACATCCGAAACTTCCTGCGCCGCGCGAAGAGGATTTAAGCCGGGGCATTCTCGAAGCCATTGACATGGATAGCTACCGCGTAGAGGTGCAGGCGGCGCTCACTATCGCGCTCACCGACCAGAACGCCGAGATCGGAGCGGTTCCGACGAGCAGCGGCGGTCGCCCGGGCGAGACTCAAACGGATCAACTCAGCAATATCATTCGCGTCTTCAACGAGCAGTTCGGCGACATCGAGTGGAAGGACGCGGACAGGATGATACGCAAAGTGATCGGCGAAGAGATTCCCGCCAAGGTGTCGGCTGACAGGGCGTACCGCAACGCCAAGAGGAATCCCGACAAGCAGAACGCGCGGATCGAACACGACAAAGCCCTGCAACGAGTCGTCACCGGGTTGCTCTCCACCCAGACCGAGACGTTCACCGACTACACACTGCTCTTCAAACATTTCAGCGATAATCCCAGCTTTCGGAAACTGCTCTCCGAGACGATCTTCAACATCACCTACGGATCTCCGGCGAAGTCCAGTTACGAGATAATGCGCTACCCCGCCGAGCAGGCGGAGGCTCTGATACGAAAGCATCTTGGAGAGGATGGAAAGTGGCTTCGAATCAGCCGCGCGATCTGGAATTACTTCGAGCGGCATGATGGACAGGAGATCGTGCTTTCGGAACTGGAGCGTATAGCGTCAGCCGAGCGCGCGACCCTTAGAGATGTGCTGACCGTCATTAGCCTGCTCGCCGGTCCTGAGTCGATGTTCATCAGGCGCGTTTATTACCGGCATGCCTCTGCTGGTAGGCGCGAAGACATATCGTCGGCCGAAGTCGCGCGCCAACTACATCTCTGGTGGACTGAGAAGAAAATGGGTGACGACGAGTGGCGGCACTGGGCTGCGAACGTGATGATTGGATGGGAGCCAATTTCGGAAATCAAAAACGAGTTGATGCGTGAGGCAATGTAACGAATGGGTGACGATCAAAACAGCTTGCTCGCTTTAGTCGAGCACCTTAAAAAACATTGTCCGGAGGTGATAGGCATTCTCGCTTCGCAAACGGATGCGGAGTTCGATCTGGGCTTAGAGGGTGTCCTTGAAAAAGCGGTGGATCACTTGGAGAAGAATGCCAACCACCTGACGACGCTTGGCGAGGAGGCTATCTCTGCCTTCCTCGTGGCGTACCTGAATATGCCCGGACTGCGCGTGACGCAGGAAGCACATTCTAATGGACACGTAGATATAACCATTGAAGCCGAACATGCTCCGCCGCTCCGCCGCAGGTTGGGAGAAGCGAAAATATACGACGGGCCCAAATATCATGTTGATGGACTGAAACAGTTGCTTGGTCGTTACATGACTGGGCGCGAAGGCTACGGGTTTATGGTCGAATACGTAACGAAGCCGAAAATCAAGGACATTGTCTCAAAGATCAGGACGCACATGGATTCAAATAAGCCGTGCGCGCAAAAAGGAAAATCTCAAGATCATAGAATTCGTTGGTCTTTCATCACCAACCACGAGCACCGCAGTAGCGAGCGCCTGCGGATACTTCATTTAAGCTGCAATCTTCATCAGCCAAATAGTAGTTAATCATGCATCCATATCCATGCCTCCTTAGACATTACCGATTAATTCTTCTTCCCCAAAGAAGTTTTCTTTCGTCTAATCCCTTCGCTTTTGGGACTGGCGGGCATCTTCTCCGGCAGATCTAATTCGTCATCAATTAACGCTTCGACATTCACTCTACCTATTCTAGCGTACTTCAATAGAATTAGTAGTGGAGGCTCACGTGTGCCTCGCTCATATCCTGAGATACTTGTACCCAACAGGCCATCAGGTGTTCCTAAACGCTCAAGCATGCCAGTCTGGGAAAGATTCAAATGAGTGCGTATTTGCAGCAACTTTTTACCTAGCCGCTTCGGGTAATGACGTGCTTGCCGTGAAGCCCTTCCCATCAGGAGATACCCCCTGACGGAATGAAGGCACATATTTGAAACTTGTCTTTACGACTATTTAGTCGTACATTATATCTGCGTTTCTGGATCGCCGAGAGCTGAAATCTTGTTTGCCCTCTAGCGGCGTGCATCACTTGCTTTGGTGCTGCGCGTCCTCTTTCATCGGCTCTTACCGTTAATTTGTCAAACCAGCAGGAACAAGAAGATACCAAAGGGGCGGCTTGTAGTCACTACTAGTATGATTACTGAGGGAGCCAGCAATGCGTCCGGATAAACAGAATCTTCCGGAGCGGGATGACCTTCGCCGTCGGGGCAACGCCCTCTGGTACTACGAGGAGCGCGGGAATGGTCGTACCTACTTTCGCCTTACCCTGCTCGCTTGGGCGTTCTTCATCATCCCGACCGTTCTCGCCGTGCTGGGTCTCACCTCTTTGTACTTTTATAACAGCCTGACACCCTCGCCTGAACCCGATGTCACAATCCGTCCGCGGGACACCTCTGCCGATGCATCATCTAGCAACTTGCTCAAGCGCGCGTCCTCAGCCCCCAGCCCGCCACGGGTGGGCGCTCGTACGAACATCAACTCTGGTAACTCGACGGCAAGCCCGCAGCCTGTCAGGAACGGCAATGGTCAGTAGCCGACGGAGCGGGCAGCGGCGCACCCGCTCGGGTTCGAACGTGGCGGGGCGACCCGAGAGGATGAGCGTATTAGAGGCGCGGAAGCTCTTGGGCGTAAGCGCGAGTAAGATGACAGAACTGCTGAGCAGCGTGCTGGCTTGGGAGAGTGATCCGCTCGACAGGCGGGTCAAGCTGATCAGGCGGGCGGATCTGGAGGCGCTTCTGGACAGGCGGAATCAGACTTGAACTCTTCATTCATCTCCCCTCAATTTGTTTGACACGGGCCACGAAAGACTAACCATTCCGAGACCTCAAATCTTCAATTCTTGAACCCCAATCTTCAACGCATTCTTTAATTTCTAAAGATTCGAAAGCGTATTCAAGAGCTTTCGCTTCGGTCGTCAGCATCGCGTAAAGCCATAGATAACCGACACTTGCCTAGAATCATCGGCATTCCCGTAAAGGTACATAAGTTGTGGCACGCCTGTTGAGATAGTTCTTCTCGCCAAGACGGTTCGCACCTGATGAAAATCTACCGTTCCGCGAACCCGAAGCACCAGTGACAGCCATTTTAGAGCTTCGCGCAGAAGCGCAAACAGACTCTCCGGGAGTCTGTTGGTCGAAGTGTGTTTTGCAGGGTTGAGGCATGGCGAGGGGAGAGTCGAGCGATGATAAGTTGCCTTTGGCGAGCGACCAATGTTTGACATTGGTCGCTCGCCGCAACCTTATCAGACGAGAATCAGCTTCCTTCCGGCAAACGTTTATTTGCGTAGTGCTTCAGGCGGCATGCATCGATCTGGCAGGTAAACTAGTGTGGCTGTGCCGTCTGATAATCGGCGTGCTTTCTCTTGATATTGAGTCTAATAGCTGCAAACCAAAGCCCACTACTGCCTTAGACGCTCTATATAGCTCTGGTACTTCACATACCCCCTGTACTAAACAACACAAATTTTCCCGGCCCTCTTTCGCCTCTTTAGCACCCAGTGCCTTAAAACCCACTATCTTCCCCTCACCCGAAGGGAGATTTGCTCAATTTACCCATCCTATGCCCACACCTCTCCCCTCAGTTCAAACCGATCCCGACTTCATTGGTAATGATTTGGATCATGAACACTTCATTCCATTCAATCTTTCTTCGGAGGCCGCTGGCGTATCCGGCGACGGCAGCTATCATGCACGTCAGCTTGTTGTGTCCGAAGCGTCTGTTGAAGAAGTAGCGAAACGACGACGCAGATGCTTGACGCACGCCGGGGAATCGGGCGTGGAAGCTGACTATCTTCACATGTGTGGTTGGCGGGTTACGTCTATAGACTACAAGCGGGACGAGACCCTGATTCACGCGGAATTGCTCACGGAGTTAACTCACTGCGGTTGTAAGAAGTGCGGAGGTGGTAAAGGTTGCCGCTCAACGAGGATCATAGGTCATGGCCTGACCAAAATACAGTATCTCCAGCACACACCATCCGATGAGCGGCCGAAGCGCATCGCGTATCATAGGCAGCGCTACCTCTGTCTTGAGTGCGAGCACACCTCCGGGCAGCCGATACCCGGCGTCTACAAGGGCACTAAAATGACACGCCAGCTACGGCGCTATATCGCTAGACAATCGCTGGTTGAGCCGTTCGGCATGATTGCCAAGCGGGTCGGTCGATCGGAGAAAGATATCAGAAAAGTCTTCGCCAAACACAGCGCCCATTTGAAGAAGATCAGGGAGATCGAGACGCCGCACGTCATGGGAATGGACGGCGTATACGTCAACAAGAAGGAGTCGCTGATCGTCACTGACCTCGAACGCAGGCGACCCGTCATGATGCGACCATTTATCAAGGAGCGGCCTATGGCAGCAGCCCTGCGTAAGATGCCCAATCTCGACAAGGTCGAAGAGGTGGTCGCAGACATGGCGGGAGGGCTTGAGCGAGTTCAGAAGGCAGTGATGCCCGGAGCCCGCCGCACCAAGGATCGCTACCACGTCCAGCGCATGGCCAATGCTGCTGTGGATGTGGTGAGGCGAGCCCTGACACCGGGCAAGAGAGGGCGCAAGAAGGGGCAAATGGCGATGTGCAGCAGCCACATCCTGAGAAAGCGTCAGAACCAACTCAGCCCGGCAGAACGGGCTGAACGCGACTGGTGTCTTGGCCTCTATCCCGAGTTGCGCCTGACCTACGATCTGAAAGAGGCATACTGCGAGATCTGGAGTTCGACCGATGTCACTACTGCGCGACGCAGGTATGCTGAGTGGCTAGAGATGCATGAGGCATGGAGAAAACAAATGCCCAAAGACCTGCGAGATGCCTTCCGCCCGCTGATCCGAGCTATGAAAAACTGGGAAGAAGGGATCTTCAACTACTTCTACGGCCGCCACACGAACGCATACACGGAATCCGCCAACGCGCAGGTCAAGGAGATCGCGCGTAGAGCGCCGCGCGCCAAGTTCGATACCATCGAGACCAAAGTTATACAGGGGCGACGCCTGCAACAACAGCGTGAGGTCCTGCGCGAGCGGGGGAAGGCACGGCGGCGGGCGCAACGCACGCAGCATACGCAACCCATGGAGCATCTCACAGCTTCGCCGCCTAGACCCAAGATCATCGCTACCGTGCAAGTGCCTCAGGCTAGTGAAACGTCGGAGTCGCCTCTGATACTCGGCCCTGCGATGATGGGCATAAAAAAGCAGGGAGCGCGGCTGGAGGTCGATAGGATCGGAACGTTTAAGACAATACCGAAAAGGGAAAGGCGCAACGCCATGCCTTCAGCTCCTCAGATGTCTTTGTTTGAGTGATCGGCAGAGATCTTACATGGAAGGATTCACTT
>JBAVPI010000704.1:0-7136 GCA_049692915.1 Pyrinomonadaceae bacterium | reverse complement strand
CTGACGGCCGCATCGCGCTCGCCTTGCGTCGGCGTCGCCCCGGTGTTGGCGAACAGAGAGTCTACGTACTGCCCCGCGCTCTGGCCGCCGTGCGCCGTCTGGAAGGCGGGCCGGGCGACGAACACCTCGGAGTAGAGCTGCTTGTTTGACTCAAGCAGCGCCTCGAAGCCGGGTTGCCCGACGACGGCCCCGCGTCCGATCTCCTGCGTCTCATCAAGGAAAGGCAGGTAGTGAGGATTGCCGGGCTGGTCGCCGAAGGCCGCCTTGTTGACGCGGATGACGAAGTAGCCCGTCTGCTGAAACTCGATGGAGAGGAAGAAGGCCGCCGAAACGTCCACGAGCTTCTGGTCGCGGCAGGCAGCGTCGCTTCCGCAGGAGGCGAGTTGATTCGTCCAGAAAGCCTGCCCGGAAGCGTCAGCCTGTCGGCTGAGGAAGTCGTGATAGTGCTGGGCGACGAAGGTCGCGTCGTCGTCAATCGGGTTGGTCGTCCCGTCGGTCATCTCGTTGTCGTCGATCTGCACAGTGGTGCTCTGCCTGCCGAGTGTGCCGCCCTCGATTGCTGTCAGGGTGACGGTCAACGCTTCGGGTCCTTCAGCGTAAGCATCCTCGGAGATGAGCACGGGAATGGCCTTCTCGTCGTCGCCTAGGTTGAAGGTGAGGTGCCCTGTGACGTGGGTGAAGTCGCCGCGCTGAGACGCTGTCCCGTTGGAGATGACGTATGTGACTTCCGACCTCCCGTCCAGCGACCCCGAACGCGAGACGGGAATCAAGACCTGCACGCAGCCCTCCGTCACATTCGAGGGAAAGCCGAGACGCACAATCGTCGTCGGCCCCGCCAGCGGCGGCTGTGGGTCGGTGCTCTGTCTCTCGAAAGCCCCGATGTCGCTGTTGTCGCCTCCGACCTGTGGGGGAACTGTGGGATCGTCGAAGGGGCGTGGAGCGCCACGCAAGTCCGTCGTGACCGGCCGGTCGTCCGTGTCGAGCGCGAGCCCGGCGTCGATGACCGGGCTGCCCGGTAGGGGGATGAGCGACGGGTCGAGGCTGCTGTTGAAGCCACCCCGGTCGGTGCTGGTGAAGCAACAGGCAGCGCCGGTGTTGCCGATGAAGTTGTAACCGCGCGAGTCGAAGCCGGAGCCGGACACCTCCCTTGAGGAGTTCGGGAAGCGGGCGAAGTTGCCCACGATGATGGTGCTCCTGAGCCGCGCGCCACCTGAGACGCCGCCCCCTACGCCGTCTCTGCCGCATGGCGCGCCGAGAAGGCCCGCCTTATTGGAAACAACGGTGCTTTGCGACAACTTCATAGTCCCACCAGCGTTCGCGATGCCGCCGCCGTCGCCGCCATTACCATTGCCGCAGATAAAGTCGCCGCCGTTGCCGCCGTTGCCGGTGGTATTGCCTCTGATGACGCTGTTGATGACGGTCAGCGCTACGCCGGGGTTACTGATGAAATTGTAGATACCACCGCCGTGTCCGCCGCTGCCGGCCATGCCGGACTGTCCCTGCGGGACGCTTGCGCCGTTGCCGGTCACGTTATCGCTGATGGTGCTGCGAGTGATCGTCATCGCCCCGCCATTATTAATCCCGCCTCCGTCACCACCGAACCCGCCGGTGTGGCCGCTGCTTGCCATGCCGCCCGAACCCGTCCTGTTACGGCTGACGGTGCAGTTCGTGAGCGTCATGGTGGGATCGATGTTAACGCTGGTCTGGAAGTTGATGATGCCGCCACCCTGTCCGCCGTCGCCACCGTCTCCGACACTGTCGCTGCCGTTGCCCGACGTGTTGTCGCTGACGGTGCAATCGGTCATCGTCATCGCGCCGCTGTTGGAGATGCCGCCGCCGGAACCCCCGAAGCGGTTGACCGCATCCGGGCCGCCGTGGCCGGTCAAGTTGTTGCTGACGGCGCAGCCCGCCATCGTCATGGTTCCTTCGTTGCGGATGCCGCCGCCGCCCGGCGGCACGGCCGAGAAAAACCCGATGGCTTCGGCGGTGGTATTGTTGCTGACGGTGCAGTTCGTCATCGTCAGCGTGCCGGAGTTAAGGACGCCGCCGCCGCCATCCATCACAAGTCCGATGGGACTTGGGGCGCGTCCGTTGCTGATGGTGAGACCGTTGATTAAAGCCGTCACGCCCGCGCTGATCCTGAAGATGCGATAGTCGCCGCCGGTGTCGCGCCGCACCGTCAGAGAGCCTGGGCCGGGGCCGTTGATCGTCATGTTGGTTGAAAGGTCGGGCAGCGCTCCCGTCAAGTTGATAGTGCCGGTCACGCTGAAGCCGATGGTGTCGGCCGTTGGGTCGAGGTTCGCCTGTTGGATGGCCGCCCGCAGCGTGCAAGCGCCTGTGGCATCGGCGCAGAGACTGTCTGTTAAAAGTGCGTCGGGCGTGTCGGCCAGACTGTTGACAGTGAAGTTAGAAGCTGAGGCGCGCGGCGTGGAGAAGAGAGAGATGCCGACGAGCAGCGCGACTGCCGACGCGCAGCACAGTCTGGTGACTAAACGCATTGAAGTGCTCCTTGTTGTGAGTTGCGAGAACCGCAAGCGGGATGCAGGAAAGAGCCTTGAACGTGAGAGCGACCGCTTGCGCGAAAGACTTTCCCATGTGTCCCCCGAGAAGGTGTATTGCGGGAACGTGCCTCGGTTACGTAATGCTGGCGGGAGTGCTTGCTCTCGTCAACGTGAGGTGTTAGCCCGACGCGGAGCAGCAGGGAGATAGCGGCCGGAGCTAACACGTGACACGAGCTATACGCCTTCCATGGGTTGGTGTCAACCCCGACGCTCCTCCGCGCGGAAGTGGCAGGCAGACCGGATTCACACGCGACGCTTGCGCAATCGCCGATGCTAAACAGCACGCTGAAAGCGTGATTCACTCACGGACATAATAGGGCTGTGTTGCAGCAAATGCTTTCCAAGATATAATCCGCCTCTCAGTTCGTTTACTACCGTTCAAGGATTCAATTCGTGAAACAGAATTCCAACCCATTCAAGTGGCGGCACTTCCGCGCCGACAATCATCCTTTTGTGCGTCAGATGGTACTGCCGCTATCAACTTTCTTATCGCGACATTGAAGAGATGATGAGGGAGCGTGAGCTCGATGTGGATCATACAACTGTGTCAGACTGTGTGAAAACTCCGGTACTCTCTTAATCGTATCACCTCTCAACTTACCAACCTGAGGTGATCTGCTGATGAGCTACATCCGTGGTGCTGACCGCTCGGAGGTTCTCCTCTTCCTGGAAGCCCTCGACGACTACATGGCTGACGATAATCCGGTTCGCTTCATTGACGCTTTCGTGGTGAGCCTCGACTTAGTCGAACTCGGCTTCGCTCGCGCGACCCCGGCCGCGACCGGCAGACCCGCTTATGACCCTGCGGATCTACTGAAGCTATATATCTACGGCTACCTCAACCGTGTCCGCTCATCTCGTATGTTGGAGCGTGAGGCGGGGCGCAATGTCGAAGTGATGTGGCTACTCTCGAAGCTCACGCCCGACTTCAAGACCATCGCCGACTTCCGCAAAGATAATCTCGCGGCCATCAAGGCGGTGTGCCGTGAATTTACACTCCTCTGCAAGAAGTTGGAGCTCTTTGGCGGCGAACTCATTGCCATCGACGGCAGTAAGTTCCGTGCCGTCAACAACCGCAAGCGGAACTTCAATCCGACGAAGCTGGCACGTTTGATCCAATCTATTGATGAGCGAATAGCTCTTTACCTTGCCCGGATGGGGCAGCAGGATGAAGCCGAACTGGCTGTTGCCAAAATACATGTCGAAGAGCTTCGCGCGAAGATCAATCAACTCAAAGAGCGCAAGCAGTTTCATCAGACCTTAGTCGATGAGTTGAAACAGAGCGGGCGACAAGAAATATCCCTGACGGACGCGGATAGTCGCTTGATGTCGGTCGGGCAGGGAGTGGACGTCTGCTACAACGTGCAAACAGCCGTCGATGATAAGCATAAGTTGATCGTTCATCATGAAGTCACCAATGCACATACGGATCAGGGAAATCTTGTGCCGATGGCGACGACAGCCAGGCAGGTTCTAGGGGCCGAGACGCTGGAGGTAGTGGCCGACAAGGGTTACTACTCAGGCGAAGAGATCAAGAAGTGCGAAGACCGGGGCATCGTCACCTACATTCCTAAAGTAGATGTTTCATCAAAGCTGAAGAAGGAACTGTTTACGAAAGAGGAGTTCCGCTATGACGCTGTGACCGACACCTACATGTGCCCTGCCGGGGAGCATCTGACGCACCGCTGCACGACGACGGAGAGGAAGAAGGTCAAGATGCGATACTACGGGACGGCGGCGTGCAAGCGATGCCACTTACGCTCGCGGTGTACGAAGAGAAAGCGAGGGCGGCTCATCAAGCGTCTTGTAGATGAAGCGGTGTTGGAGCGGATGGCTGAGCGGCTCAAGGAACATCCTGAGAAGATGAAGCTACGCAAGCAGTTGGTCGAGCATCCGTTCGGCACCATCAAGCGAGGAATGAATCAAGGGTACTTTCTCTTGAAAGGGATAAAGAAGGTTGCGGCGGAGATGAGCCTGACGGTGATGGCTTACAACATCAAACGGGTGCTGAACATTCTGGGAGTTCAAGAGATGATCAAAACAGTGGCATGAGCTGCCGCTTTGTGTTGATAGCGAGCGAACATAGTAGCAATCTCTTGAGATGAGGGAAACCAATCGTGCCATGTGGAGCAAGGAGATCGAGTTTTCACACAGTCTGGTGTTTCGTTGGGAACAGAAATATGCGCCGGAGATCAACAAGCGCATCCGTCCTCATTTGAAGATGAGCGGCACGTCTTATCGAGTTGATGAGACGTATATCAAAGTCGGGAAGTCGTGTAAGTATTTGTACCGCGCCGTTGACAAAGAAGGACAAACCATTGAATTCATGCTCATTGCCAAACGCGATGTTTCGGCAGCAAAACGGTTCTTTCGGAAGATGATAAGGGCTGACCACCGACGCCTGCCGTTCTCGATCTCAGTGGGTAAAAATTGCTGTCTATCCTGAAGCTTTTGCTTCCTCCCAAGACGAAAAGATATTGCCCAAAGATTGTAAGCTAAGGCGGGTTAAGTATCTCAATAATGTGGTTGAGCAAGATCACAGGTTCATTAAAAAGAAGGTACGAGCTTCGCAATGTTTCAAGAGCTTTGACACAGCGGAGCGAACTCTCGAAGGCATTGAAGCTATTAACATGATGAGGAAGGGTCAGGTATAGATAACTTGGCTTTCGCCTGCTGGCGTTGCAACCATCACAAAGGAAGTGACTTCACCTCCTTCGATCCGCAGACTCAACAGTTGATCCCCTGTTCAATCCTCGCGTCCAAATATGGACGGAGCATTTCGCTTCCGATAGAAAAAATATTGTCAGCTTGACTCCAGAGGGTCGTACAACCGTAAACCTGCTGCATCTGAACAGCGAAGATGGGTTGGCCGAACGCCGTTCTGTACGAGCCGGATGAAAAACTCGTGGTGCCTGTGTCATTAGTACATATTGCGGCACGCTCAACGCGGGGATTACGCATATTTAACTTTCCCTGTTTTTAATTCCCTCATGCTTTCGAAGGCTCGGAATGATTCTTGGTAAATCCAAAGAGTCTTGCACTAGCACTTCGATCCACACATTTGCGATCTCAGCGTACCTCATAATGACGAAGATGGGTGGCTCTTTCGTCCCACGTTCGTATGCGCTGATATTGCTCTGCGAAATTTCAGGAGGCAACTTTAAGCGCTCAAGCATACTCTGCTGGGTAAGATTAAGAGCAGTGCGGATCTGTAATAATTTCTCGCTTAAACGAGCGGGTACAAAACGCTTTCGTGAAGCTCGTCCCATGTCAGGCATATCCTCCTGACATGGGACGAGCTTCCTTGTGTGACTTGCATTTAAGTCCAAATAGGTTTAGATTTTTATTTAGTCTATTTGAACTATCAGCCGTACTCGGTTCATCTGTTGCTAAAGCCTTTCCGATTGACTTAGCAACACCACTCATCATCTGTGGTGTTGAACCGACTCATACATAGGTCGCTAAAACGTTTATCAATAGGGACTCAAGCCACAACCTTGGCGTAAGAGCAAGAGGCCCGCAAGTTAGCAACCCAAAACATACCAAAATCATGTCGTCTTTCAAAGATCGGAATCGTAACCAGACTTCACGGCCACACCAGAGCAGGAGTTACGCGCTCTGGTACTACGAGAGCCACGAAGACGGACGGCTCTACTTCCGTCTTACCCCGCTCGCGTGGGCGCTCTTCGTCGTCCCGACCGTCCTTGCTGTACTGGCGCTCGCCGCTTTGTACTTTTATAACACCCTGACGCCCTCGCCTGAACCTGATGTCACGATCCGTCCGCGAGACACTTCCGCCGATGGACCGTCTGACAACTTGATCAAGCGTGCGCCCCCATGCCCTACTCCGCCATGGGTGCGCGCTCGCACGAGTATCAACTCTGGTCACCCGGCGGTAAGTCCTCAGCCGAGTAAGAACGGTAATGAGCAGTAAGCGGCAAAGCCGACAGCGGCGTGTCGCGTTGAAATCAGGAGAGGCGAGGCAACCCGAGAGATTGAGCGTCTTGGAAGCACGGAAGTTCCTCGGCGTGAGCGCGAGTAAGATGACAGAACTGTTGAGCAGCGGGCTGGTATGGGAGAGTGATCGGCTGGACAGACGTGTCAAGCTGATTAGGCGGGCAGACTTGGAGGCCCTTCTGGACAGGCGGAATCAGAATTGAATTCGTCAAGTGCCTTCCATAATTTCGTGTATGGCCGCCCGCGAAAGCTAATCATTCCAAGACCTCAAATCTTCAATAGTTGACTACCAATCTTCAACGCATTCTTTAATTTTTAAAGATTCGGAAGCATATACGGTGACTTTCGATTCATTTGGCAACATCGCCTAAAGCCATAGATAACCAGCACTTGTATGGAATCATCGGCCTTACTGTGAGTTCGCATAAGTTGTGGCACACCTGTTGAGATAACTCTTCTCGCCAAGACGGTTCGCACTGGATGAAAATCCACCGTCCTGCGAACCTGAAGCATCGGCAATAGCCATTTTAGAGTTTCGCACGGAAGCGCGATTGGACTGCCTGTGAGTCCACAGGTCGAAGTGTGTTTGCAGGAGTTGAGGCGTGGAGAGGGAAGGAT
>JBAVPI010000703.1:0-2234 GCA_049692915.1 Pyrinomonadaceae bacterium | reverse complement strand
GCCCTCACCGGCTCGGCGGGCGGCGACACGCAGACGCGCCACCCGCCGCCTTCTAAGATGGAGAGGCCGCCCCCGTCGTGCCCTACCCACGTGCGCTCGTCGCCGTCGAGACAGACGCAGGAGGCGGGGCCGCCAGCCAAGCCGTGTTCGCTGTCGAAGCGCAGGTAGTGAAAATCACCGCCGCGCTGATTCCACGAGATGACGCCCCCCCACGTCGCCGCCCATACCCGCTGCGTTTTCTCGCTGACGGCCACAGCGCGCACCGAGCGCTGCGAGGCGAAGGAGCGCCAGCCCGCGTGGACCGGCTCCGGGATTGATGCCCAGACCTCGTTGCGGGGTCTGACTCGGTCCTCAACGAACTCCTTTATGAAGTCACCGGCCATCCGCTACACCTCCACCCATCTCGTCCCTCAACCCGGCGACCTCCACCTCCAACGCGACGATGTGCTCCTCGTACTTGGTGGCCTGGTGCGCGTAGGCGTGGCGCGTGCCTTCAATCAACTGTTCCCAACGCGCGGGGTCGCCCGCGTCGGCCGCCCGCCAAGCCTCCCAGAGTCGCATGACGAACTGGCCGTACCTCACGTGCACCGCCCGCACGTCGCCCTCCGCCTTGGATATGTACTCTTTAAGCGCCTCGCCCCACTCCATCAGCCGCTCGCGGTACTTGTCATCGCTCTCCATGTTGGACGGGCCGATTCGGCCCGCGAAGGCGTCCCAGTCGAGGAGCACGAGGGCTTCGCCGAGCGGGCGCTGTGGGTCTTCTGTAATCTGATTAATCTGCGCGCGCGCCGCGTCACTCACGCCGAGGAAGTAGCCGAAGCGGTTCACGAGCATTTGGAAGCGCCTGCGCGCCTGCATGACCCGTATGGGGTTGGCGGCCGCGGCCGGGGTGTGCTCTGCGCCCCCGTGTGCCCCTCGTCCGGCCACCGTCACGCCCGCGTCATCCTCCCATTCATCTTCGCCGCCTGTGTCTTCGAGCCGCCTAGCGAGAGACTGCTTCTCACTCTCCAGAGCGTCGAGCTGCTGTCTGAGGCCCGCCAGGCGACGCTCCTCGCCGCCGAGCAGGTTTTTGAACTCGGCGTGCGCCTGCTCGACGGTCTGTAGCGTCTGCAACTCTTCGTAAAGCCGCCTTGCCTCGTCGTAGAGGGGCCGAGCGGTTTCCAGCAACTCGCGCAGTTCCGCGTCGCCCATCAGGCTGCGCCTCCGTATAGAGAGGGTATGGCTTCGATGTGCACATCCTTCATGCCGTAGAGGATGTAGGCCAAGCCGAGCGGGTTGTTGTACCTCTTCATGAAGTGGCGGCGGGTCAAAAGAAGCGCCTCGGCTACGTAGCGGTTGCGGCGGCCCGCCCACGTCTCGGGTCGCGCCACAGCCTTCGACAGGATTTCGTAGAACTTGGATGCGAACCTGTGTGCGAAGTAGTCGGGGACGGGGCAGAGCGTGACGAGGACAGCGAGCGCGCCCTGATTCTCCATCCACCTGACGGGGAAGCCGGGCGGGCGGTGGCCCGCAGTGGCCTGCCCGCTCCCGCATGCGTTGAGGAAGACGAGAGGGCCGGGGTCGTCCTTGCGCTTGGCCGGCCGCGAGAGGTCGGATGAGATGAATCCGGCGTCGAGGCATATCTCTTCGCCACCGACCTTCAGGTCGAGCCGCGACAGAAACTCGCTGTCGGCTCCAGGCGTGCAGTGGCAGGCGAAGTGGATAAGGCCGTACGCCCCCGGCCGCTCCATGAAGATGTCTACCCACACGCTCCTCTTCCAGTCCGTGATGGCATAAGCGTCTAACCGTTTCTGCTGCTGCTGTAGCTTAAAGAATTCGGCGAGCCAGTCGCCCTCCCAGTCCAACTGTTGGCCCGCGTCGAGAGCTTCGCTGACGCGTTTGCGCAGCACGTCAACGAGGCTCTCGAACTTTAGCTCCGCCCCGATTCGCTCCGTGAGCGCCGCCAACTCGGTCCCGGCGAAGGGCAGGCTCTCGTAAGCGGCCGCGAAGACGCCGTCGCCGAGGTTGATGCGATCCGTCCTGAACCTTGAGCCCCAGTTAGTAATCGGGACGCGGAAGCCCCAGAACTGGCCCCAGTCCGGGGCCGCTGTGAACTTCCCCTCGTACATCATCTCCCACAGGACGGGGGCCGAGTTCGCGTCCCTAATGTTCTCGACGAAGGCGAGCGACGGCTCACTCGACACCCTACGCCCATCTTCAGTTCTCTTCTTCAGGAAGTTGAATCCGGCGTACTC
>JBAVPI010000702.1:0-1543 GCA_049692915.1 Pyrinomonadaceae bacterium | reverse complement strand
GTGACGATGAGCGCGCCGCCGTCGCCCACGGCCACACCCGTCTTCGCATCCGCGAAAGCCACCGCGAACAGGTGCGCTTTGACGCCCGATGCTTGCGGCTTCCAAGTCCGCCCGCCGTCATTCGTCGCGATGATGCGCCCGTAACTGCCGACGGCCCACCCGCGCAGAGCGTCCGGGGCGAACGCGATGCCGTAGAGATGATCTTTAACGCCGGTCTCTCTTGCGATCCACTTACCGCCGCCGTCCGTGGTGACGAGCGCCACTCCGCGCGCTCCGACCGCGACGGCCACGCGCTTGTCCTTCACGTAAAGGCCGTAGAGCGGCACGGGCGTCTGCGACTTCTGCTCCTCCCAACCATACCCGCCGTTCGTCGTGTGCAGGATCACGCCGTCCGCGCCGACGGCCCAGCCCGTCAACTTGTCCGACGCGAAACGCACAGCGTAGATGGCGTTCCCCTGCGGCAGAGGGTTCTGCCACAGCCACCCGCGATTCGGCCCCTGCGCCCACGCAACAGACGCACACGCGACCAGCGCCGCCGACAAAAAGAGACGGCGGGCGCGTCGAAGCGTGATGTTGATGAGCGCGGATTGAGACATGGATTCGGTGCGGCCCGGAGTTCAACGGGAAACGCTTGTGATGAGCCTCTTGACTCCGCGATAGGGAAGCGTCATGACGTTTGAAAATCGTTTGAGCGCGGAATGCTTTTCGATGATTACGACTTCGCCCATCAATGCGCCGACTTGCAACGTCGCATCAAAACGCACATCTTCGCCAGCGTTCAACTTCAAACCCGGTTTATTGAAGGTTACAAATCCAAGAGAGAATGCAGCAAAAGTATAAGTCCCGGATTCAGGGCCGCGGAAGACGAACGCGCCATCCTCATCCGTCTCCGCAACAAAATCCTGTTTTGTCTTCTCGTTGGTCAGGGTAACTTTGGCCCGCGCGATGGCCGCCGATTGGGTGTCGTAAATCGTGCCGTGCAGTGTGGCCGCCCGCTTCGACTCCCCGGTCTCCCCTCGTCTGTCGGCTCGCTTGATTTGGTATTGCGAACTCTGAGACGACGGCTCGCAAATTTGAGTTGACGACTGTGCGAAGGCGCTCGCGCCGAGGCCGAGAATCGCTGCGAAAGACGCGCCAAGCAATTGCGACGCCCGCCCGCCGGTTCCGGTGCGCGGAGAGTAAGCCGCTTCGCCTGTCGTCAAAATCATCCCGCCCGGCAGCCGTACGAACCTCGCGCAGAGATGTCCTTGCGTCCGCGCAATCGTTTCCTCCGCCTCTCGGCGCGTCATCGCCGAGAGGTTGAAGACCGTTTTGTCGCACCGCCCGCAGAAGCGCACCTGATCGTCGCCCGCCATGTCGTCCCAATCGCTCGCGCACGGCGAGGCGACGCTGATGCTCTCAATCTTTTTAAGTCTACGCGCCATAAAATTCTTCGCTCTTACAACCCCACACTCATCCCGATCTGCACATCACTATTCGGGCGGCGTCGGCACGCGCATCGGCGGGTTGTCGTTGAGGCGCAGGAGAATACCCCGGTCGGAAG
>JBAVPI010000701.1:0-4391 GCA_049692915.1 Pyrinomonadaceae bacterium | reverse complement strand
GGTGAGAGAACTCGGCGGCCAGAGTTTTTCCGTCGCGACGCGCGACAAGGCGCTCTACCACGCGGCGGCGGTGATGACTTCGGGCCACACGGTCTCGCTTTTCGATCTCGTCTCCGGCCTGCTCGCGCGCTGCGGGCTGTCCGAGCGGCGCGCACGCGAAGTGCTCATGCCTTTGTTGCGCAGCACGCTCGATAACCTTTCGACGGGGACGCCCGCGCGCGTCCTGACCGGAAGCTTCGCGCGCGGCGACGTGGCGACGGTGCGACGACATCTTGACGCGCTCAGGTCGCTGCCCGATGATGAACCGCTCGCCGTCTATCAGTCGCTCGGACGACATTCTTTGAGGTTGGCGAGGGAGCGAGCGGGGGCGGACGCCGTCGCGCTTGACGAAATCGCGCGCCTGCTCGATGAAGGACGCGCGCACACGGGTCGCCGTCGAAGAGATGCCGAAGAGATAAAGGGGAGGTAGTTATCATTGATAAGGGGAGGTAGTGATAATTATGGCGACAGCCGTCTCCGTCATCTGTGTTGGGCTGCTGCTGCTCACCCTCGTGCGCTGGCTGCTGATAGGCAAACTCGGCTTCCTGATGGTCGGGATGACGGTGTGCGTCACGGCCTCTCTGGTGTGCGGTCTGAACCTTAAAGGAGACAAGCGTTACTGGGCGATCCTGCCCGCGACGCTGTTCTTCGTCTTCACCGTGATGATATTTTGCGTGTGGAATCGCATGATCAGGCATTGAAACCGACGTTCGCACACATTTTTATTTACGCTTGCGCGTCGCGCTTTTGAGGCGTTAGAGTTAACCCTACGTCAACGCCACGCTTCAAGCGCGACACACGGAAAGGAAACGAAGACCCTTGCCCTCGAAGACGCCCAACGCGAGTTACAGCCTGACCCTGAGAGTGAAATTGTCGAGCCGGACGGGGACGCTCGGCGAACTGACGACGGCCATCGGTCGCGCGGGCGGCGACATCGGCGCGATTGACATCGTGAGCGTCGGCAGAGACGCCATCATCCGCGACTTGACCGTCAACGCCGCTTCGTCCGAGCACGGCAAAGAGATACTCGACGCCGTGCGCGACGTTGACGGCGTCGAGGTCGTCAACGTTAGCGACCGCGTCTTCCTGATGCATCTCGGCGGAAAGATCGAGGTCGTCTCGAAAGCGCCTTTGAAGACGCGCGCAGACCTCTCGATGGCCTACACGCCGGGCGTGGCGCGCATCTGCGAGGCGATTCACCGCGACCCCGAAAAGGCATTCACGCTCACCATCAAACGCAACACGGTCGCCGTCGTGACGGACGGGACGGCTGTGCTGGGTCTGGGCGACATCGGCCCGGCGGCGGCGATGCCCGTGATGGAGGGCAAGGCGATGCTCTTCAAAGAATTCGCGGGCGTTGACGCCTTTCCCATCTGTCTTTCGACCAAAGACCCGAACGAGATCGTGCAGACCATCAAACTCATCTCGACCGCGTTCGGCGGCATCAACCTCGAAGACATCAGTGCGCCGCGCTGTTTCGAGATCGAGTCGCGGCTGCAAGAGGAACTCGACATTCCGGTCTTCCACGACGACCAGCACGGCACGGCGGTCGTCGTGCTGGCGGCGCTCATCAACGCCTTGAAGATCGTGGGCAAGCGAATGGAGGACGTGAAGGTCGTCGTCAACGGCGTCGGCGCGGCGGGCGTCGCGTGCTCGAAGATCATCCTGAGCGCGGGCGTGCGCAATCTCGTCGGCTGCGACCAGAACGGCGCGATTTATCGAGGGCGGCAGGAGCACATGAACTGGGTCAAGGAATCGTTCTCGCGCGAGACCAACCCGAACCTTGAGAAGGGCAGCGTGCACGACGTGATGCGCGGCGCGGATGTCTTCCTCGGTCTCTCCGTGCCGGGCGTGATCGGCGTCGAAGACTTAAAGACGATGGCGGACAAACCAATCGTCTTCGCGATGGCGAACCCGACGCCGGAGATTATGCCGGAGGACGCGTGGGAGCACGTTGCGGTGATGGCGACGGGCCGCTCCGACTATCCCAACCAGATCAACAACGTGCTCTGCTTCCCCGGCATCTTTCGCGGGGCGCTCGCCTGCCGCGCCTCGCGCATCAACGAAGAGATGAAACTCGCCGCCGCCAACGCCATCGCCTCGATCATCACGGACGAAGAGCGTCACCCCGAATACATCGTCCCGTCGGTCTTCGACAAACGCGTCGCCGAGGCCGTCTCGCGCGAAGTCGAAGAGGCCGCATATCGAACCGGCGTCGCCCGCCGCGAGCGCGCCTACACGGACGTGCTGATGTAGATTCGTAGTGCTCTCAGTTAGGCGTTGCAACTTTCGACTTAAGTGATATCTTACCCGCCGTCTTAAGCATTTCAATGCCCGCCGTCTCTTGCGCGGGGGCTTACTCACAATCCGGCTTCAACTTGTCTCTCAGGCTTCACAACGCCTGAGAAGAAGGAGAACTAACATGGTCTTCGGTTCAACGATGCTCGAAGTTGCTATCGGGATGATCTTCGTTTACCTGTTGCTGAGTCTGTTGTGCTCGGCCCTGAGCGAGTTCATCGAACTGCTCTTTAAGTTCCGCGCGCGTGATCTGGAGAAGGGCATCGGGCGTCTTCTCAACGACCCCGCGCTGGCGAAGAGTTTCTTCAACCAGCCGCTCGTCAAACCGCTCTTCAACGATGGACGCAAGCCGTCTTACATTCCTGCGCGCACGTTCAGCCTCGCGCTGTGGAACATGGCGACGACCGAGGCGAAGAAGGTGGAGGGAATCTCCGCCGGAGTGACACAGGATTTGAAACTCCTGCGACAGACGATTGCGACACTGCCGGCGGGCAGCATCCCGCCCGACATCCAGAGCGCCGTCGTCACTCTGATGGACGAGGCGGGCGACGACATCAACAAAGCTCGCGCGAACATCGAAGACTGGTACAACGATGCGATGGATCGCGTCTCAGGCTGGTACAAGCGTCGCACGCACTGGATACTCCTGACGCTCGGACTGCTCGCCGCCATCATCCTTAACGTGGACAGCATCATGGTGGTGAAGTCTCTCTCGCAGAACGACGCGTTGCGCGCGAGCGTCGTGCAGGCGGCTGAGGATTACGCGAAGAACAACCCCGCGCCGGGGCCGACGCCCGCGCCGACGGGCACGACCGAAGAACAGGCTGCCGCCGCAATGCAGAAGGTCAACAACATTCGTAGCCAGATTAATCAACTGACGCTGCCCATCGGCTGGGCGCAAGCGCCTTCAAGAGACGACCCGCAATTCAAGAACGTGACCGACGCGCAGTTCAAGGCGGCGCAGGTCGCCTACGACGTTGACCCGCGCCGGATGCCTGCCGACCCCTACGGGCAGTTTCTCAGGATACTCGGTTTCATCCTGACGGCGCTGGCCGTCTCGCAGGGCGCGCCCTTCTGGTTCGACATGCTCAATAAGATCATCGTCATCCGCTCGACCGTCAAGCCGCACGAGAAGAGTCCCGACCAGCCATCGAAGGACAAGCCCGCCACACAGACGATGCGTCAGACGACGGGCGACGACGAGCACGAACACACGCACGCGACGCCTCCCGCCGACAGGGCGAAGCCGGATGCAGACTCGAAAGGATGAACAAAACAGAAGGTCTGAATGGAAAAGGGAGAGACGACATGTCTCTCCCTTCTTCTTTGCACGTTCAACCTACACGCGCCGGGCTGTCCGGCCCGACCCGCTCCGCAGTGCCTGTTTTCTATGACCCGTTACTGCTTGTCGCTGCTCTTGGACGCGGCCTTCTTCTTGCGGGTCAGTCCGGTCTTGCGTGCGCTGTTGCGGACATAGCCGAGTGCTTCGTAGAGGTCGCTGTCGGGGCCTTCCGTCGGGTCGCCGATGACGCCGTTGACGACGCGTTGCGCGGCCCGCAGGCTTTCCTGATCCGCATTATCGCGCTCAATCATCTTGGACTGAAGCTGGCTCTCAATCACGCGTATCTCGTCTCGCGTTTCGTAAGAGGTTTTCACCGCCGCCTTAAACTGCGCGAGCGTCATTCCGCCGAAAGACTTGTCAGGGGCAAGGGTCTCCCATGCGCTTATCATGCGATCCAACTTGGTCTGCGTGCTTTTAGGTGTGCTCATGAGGCTTAGCTCCTTGAGTTAGAGTAGCGAAGGTTCGCATATTCTATTCAAGTTCGCGCGTTTGGCAAGCAAAATCTGCGCACCCGCCACTAACACGCGATTTGTGTGATAAGACTTACGAACTATGCCTTAATAGGTACAAGTCAAAACTTTAACTGCACACATCAAGGCTTTTACCCTACGAGTTAAAAGCTTTAACTTACAAAAATGAAGCTTTAATCAGTAAGTCAAAACCAAATTTTTACAAGTCAAAGCATTAATTCTTCAACTCAAAACCTTTAACC
>JBAVPI010000700.1:0-2074 GCA_049692915.1 Pyrinomonadaceae bacterium | reverse complement strand
GCCAGACGCCGAAGCCCACGCCCGCGAAGGGCGAAGAGACCACGGTTGACGAAGACGACGTGCTGCGCGTCGAGACGGATTTGACGAACACGCTGTTCACGGCGGTTGACCGCAACAAGCGTTTCATCACGACGCTCAAGCAGGAGGACGTGCGCGTCTTCGAGGACAACACGGAACAGCAGGTCTTCACTTTTCAACGCGAGACCGACCGACCGCTCTCGCTCGCCATCCTGATTGACACGAGCGGTTCGCAAGAGCGCACGCTGCCTGAAGAGAAGCGCGCCGCGCGCGAGTTCGTGGACGCCGTCGTCCGGCCCACGAAAGACGAGGTGGCCGTCGTCTCGTTCACGGGCGAGGTGGTTCTGGAGCAGGGGTTGACGGGCAACACGTCGCGTGTGCGTCGCGCGATTGACAAGGTGGAGTTCATCGCGCCCGCGGGCTACATCGGCGGCGGCGTCGTCGTCGGCACGCCGCCCATCGCCGACCCTTCGTTGTCGCTCGCCGGATGGACGGCGATCTGGGACGCCATCTGGGTCACATCCAACGACGTTCTCTCCAACACCTCCGACAAAACGCGCCGCGCGATGATTCTGCTGACCGACGGCGTTGACACCAAGAGTCGCATGAAACTGGCCGACGCCGTCAACAGCGCGCTCAAGTCCGACGCCATCATCTACGCCATCGGCATCGGCGACGATTACGTGGACGGCGTTGATAAAGGCTCGCTCAACAAGATCGCCGAGCGCACGGGCGGGCGTGCCTACTTCCCGCGCAACGAGGAAGACCTCCGCGTGGCCTTCGTGCAGATTCAAGAAGAGTTGCGCTCGCAATACCTGCTCGCTTACTCGCCGACCAACAAGGCGAAGGACGGCTCTTACAGGCAGGTGCGCATCGAGGTCGTCAACCCGGAACTGCGCAAGCAGAATTTACGGCTCACGTACCGTCAGGGCTATTTCGCGCAGCCCGTGTCCGGAACTCCCGCCCCGCCCAAAGCGCGTCGCCCCTGAAGGCACGCGCGGCCTCAAACACTTGAGAGAAGAGAGGCACGCGCGCCGCAAACGACGGCGCGCGCCGCTCATCGAAAAAATCGCGCGTCGGAAAAATTGTTGACACAATCATGGCCTCAGCCTAGACTCCGCTCGTCCATAAGCGATACGCAAACGATTTCAAACGCCTTGCCTCACGAGAGGGCCATGCATGCCACAGCATCACAAGTCGGCGCAGCTTGCGACGGTGCTCGTCGTTGACGATTTCGACGACGCGCGCCAACTGATCGCGCTTAATCTGAAGTCGGAAGGTTACAGGGTGGTGGAAGCCACGAACGGCAGGGAGGCTTTGGAGGCCGCGCGGCGCGAGACGCCCGATCTGATTTTGATGGACTTGAGTTTACCCGCGCTCGACGGCTTATCCGCCGCCTGCCGCATACGCGAGATGAAGGAGTTGGAGACGGCTCCGCTCGTAGCCTGCTCGGCCCATCACGCCGGCACGCATCGCGCCGCCGCTCTCGCCGTCGGGTGCGACGACTATCTCGAAAAGCCGATTGACATGGAAGCATTGAGGCTGGTCGTCGCGCAGCTTCTAACGCAACGCGCCGACGCGATGCGCGGAGACGGTGGGCCTGTCAGAGGGAAGTCGCGAATCGAATCGAGTCGGCTCAACGACGACGAGTTGCAGGAAGCGATTGACCGTCTCTTGTCCGAATCCGCCGCCACGCACGGCGAATAGCATTTATGATTTGAGTAACTGCAAATCGCTCCTCAAATCGCTTCTAACTATCTTTCGCCGCGCTCCATCTCAACTTCGGTCTCCAACTCGACGACGAGTTTACGAACGCTGGAATTGTCCATCGGTTCGATCAGACGCAAAGCTTCGTCGAGGATGCGCCGCCCGTGTTCCTTCCAACCGGGTCGCCCCGCCACGCAACCAAACTCTCCCTCGTAATAGACGCCGCGCGGCGGTCGCACGCTGTCTATCACTTCGCGGTCAACGGCCAGCATCATCGTCGGCACGCCCGCGGCTTCGAGCGCGCGCGCCGCGAGCGCCATCGTCTGATGACAGAGGCGCGAGGCAGGCA
>JBAVPI010000699.1:0-2398 GCA_049692915.1 Pyrinomonadaceae bacterium | reverse complement strand
GCGCCGCACCGCCTCCGAAAAGGCCGCGTGTGCGTCTTCGACGGCCAGCGCAACATCCTTGACGCCGTCGCCGTGGCGTCGAAGCTGTTCGGCCAGTTCCCCGTCCGGCACGAGCGGCGCGGTCAGCAACAGCTTGACGCGACCCTGCTGCATGACGATGGATTCGCGGTCGCGCAGGCCTGTTTCCAGACCCGCGTAGGCGACGGGCTGAAACCCCCACGCCTGCTGGAAGAAGTGTGAGGCGAGGCGCGCGTTACCACAGTAGAGTTCGAGATGGTCAATGCCGTGAAAACGGAAGGCGGCACTGTCTGAAGGCGTGGGCGGGTGAGTTCGTTCTGTGACCATGATTAACCTCTTCGCGGTCGCGTCCCGCGTGTCGCCTGCGGGCGGCGCGCGGTGCGACCTGTTAGTGCTGATTGTTGATGCCGGATGAAGAATGAGCGGCGGCTCTGCATTGCGTTGGCCGGTGAATGTTGTGTGCCCGTGCTCCGACCGGAGGCAGGGCCGAAGGCGACGGGTAGAATTTTGGACGAATGATGCGACGCGGGCGATGCGACGCGGGCGACGCGTGACGCGGGTTCAGTCGCCGCCGGTTTCTCTTGCGAGCAGTCGTTCAACCTCTTCTTCGGAGAGTTGGTCAATGTCGTCGAGCAGTTCGTCGAGGTCAACCGCGTCATGCGCGAGGGCTTCGATCTTCGAGTCGGGACGGGACGGTTCGCCCTGCTGCTGTCTGACGACCGAGGCGAGCGCGGCCACGGTCGGCGACTCGAAGAAGTCGCGCAGCGGAATCTGCATCTGCCACAGCCCCCGCACGCGCGCCGCGACCTGCGTGGCGAGCAGCGAGTGGCCGCCGAGTTGAAAGAAGTTGTCGTAGATGCCGACCTGTTCGAGCGAGAGCAGTTCGGCCCAGATGTCTGCCAGAGAGCGCTCGATCTCGTCGCGGGGCGCGACGTAGCTCGTCTCCAAATCGGGCCGCGTATGGTCGGGCGCGGGCAGTGCGCGGCGGTCAATCTTGCGGTGCGGCGTCAGCGGAAGCGCGGTCATGTTCACGAAGACGGACGGTATCATGAACTCCGGCAGGTCGGCGCGCAGGGCGCGTTGCAGTTCAGCCGCCGTCGTTTCACGCTCAGGTCGCGGGACGAAGTAAGCGACGAGGCGCTTGTCGCCGGGCGTGTCCTCGCGCGCCGTGACGACCGCCTCCTGCACGCCCTCGTGCCGGTTGAGCGCCGCCTCGATCTCGGCCAGTTCGATGCGGAAGCCGCGAATTTTCACCTGCCCGTCCGCGCGCCCCAGAAATTCGATTCGTCCGTCGGGCAAATAACAGCAGAGGTCGCCTGTCCGGTAAAAGCGCCGCCCGCCGACGCGGACGAACTGCCGCCGCGTCAAATCTTCGCGGCCCAGATAGCCGCGCGCCACCGCCCGGCCACCGATGTAAATTTCGCCCGCGACACCGATTGGAACCGGCTGCGCCTGCGCATCGCACACGCGCAGCACAGCGCCCGCGATGGGACGACCGATGATGTGCCGCCGTTCTTCGCCATCAACGGCCACCGGGTTGAGCGAGCAGATGATGGCCGCTTCGGTCGGCCCGTAGGCTTCGATGACGCGGGCGTTAGGGAAGGCTCGTCGCATCTGATCGAGCAGGTCGGGCGGCACTTGGTCGCCGCCGACGAGCGCGCGCGTCAGGCCCGCGTACTTGCCCGCCAGTCCGCCCACCTCGACGTAGCGTACAAGTTGCCGCATCAAGCTCGGCACGGCATGAAGGAACGTCACGCCTTCGAGCGTCTTCGCCAGTTGCGGAATATCAACGACATGCTCGCGCGCCAACAGCACGACGCGCCCGCCTACCACCAGCGCGCTGAATAGCTCGAAGAGGAAAATGTCGAACGAGAAGGAGGCCATGCACGGCACGACATCCGCCGACGTGAAGCCGATGACCTCGCGTGTGCCGCTCAGACAACTCAAGAGTCCGCCGTGCTCGACCATGACGCCCTTCGGCCTGCCGGTCGTCCCCGACGTGTAGATGACGTAAGCGAGGTCTGAGGGAGCGACGCGGTTAACGGGCGGCAGCGCCGGTTGCCGCTCGACCGTCTCCCATTCGGTGTCGAGACAGACGGCGACCGCGCCGTGTGCGGGCAGCGTTGCGAGCAAGTGCGCTTGTGTCAGCAGCACAGCCGCCTGCGCATCATCGAGCATGAAGGCGAGGCGCTCGCGCGGGTAATCGGGATCGAGCGGGACGAACGCGCCGCCCGCCTTGAAGATGCCGAGAATGGCGACGACCATTTCGAGCGAGCGTTCGACGCAGACCGCCACACGCGTCTCGCGCCCGACGCCGAGCGTTTGAAGGTGGCGCGCCAGCCTGTTGGCGCGGTCGTTCAACTCCTGATAAGTGAGCCTG
>JBAVPI010000698.1:0-39322 GCA_049692915.1 Pyrinomonadaceae bacterium | reverse complement strand
TCCTCGGGGGTGAGTTGGTGGTACGTCATGGCGAATATCCTCTTCGTCGTGGTTGAGAATCTTCGTCAGTATCACGGCTCACCTCCACTACAGGAAAGCGTGTTGCACTTAGTATATGAATCCGCGCACTAAAACAGCGGCAGACGCCCGACCAGAAAGCTACACCCCAAGTATTCAGTCAATTAAAATCATCTCAGAAACACTACCTACTGATAACGAATGGCAAGCCAGAAAAGATATTGTTGAACCGCTACGCGCTCGCTCTCTATGCCAGTTACAAAGAGAGCGAGACGCGCACAATCAGCCGACATTAGGATTCTTTCGCCCAAATGTAATAAAACGATTACGCATTACTGCTGCAAGCCCTACATGGACACAGGGGCAACTTGACATGCTCCGCCACGGCAAACTATTCGATCGACAACCGCAAGAAGAACTAGAGAAAATTCCTTACGATTTTCATTACCTCTTTAGCTGTGACGACGACGCATGTAGAGGCCACGCGCTTCATTGTACGGACTGGGAGATGGCGCAAGCATGGCGAAGATGGTCAAGAGATTATGGCGATGAATGGGAGGCTAAGTTTCGCCAGAGGTTCGAGAAGGAAATGATTGAGCGGAACGACACGCACTTCTATGTTGGTACAGTTCACCGCCACCCCAAAAATTGGATTATCATAGGTTTATTCTATCCGCCTAAACCTCATAACCTTTCCTTGTTTACCTGACAGATTTTCTTGCTAGACAATTCCCCTTCATTCAAGTCTATTAACTCAGTCGTTAAGCCACTATAAACAAGGGATGGGTTTCCGCTCATAGAGCATGGCAAAGCCCTGCACCCCAAGTGAATCCTGCGCCAAAAGCCGGAAGCAAGAGATAATCGTTGGGCCGAATGTTGGCCGAGCGCCGTAGCATATCAAGTGCTATTCCCATTGAAGCTGAAGAGGTATTTCCAGTGTCCTCCAGAATATTGATTACGCCTCCCTTATCCGTCGGGAAATGTATGTCCCTCACAACTCTCGCTATAATATTTGAGTTTGCCTGATGTGGAACTACCCAGCGCATAGCTGCTGCTGTCAGACTATTGCGCTCAAGCACTGTTTGGCAGGCAGTGACCATTTTACGCGAAGCTTGAAGAATAACAGATTGACCATTCATGTGCGCAGCATATTCGCTGGCGTCCTCGTTCCGGCTACGCGCTTGCGTCGTACCGAATTCTGTGCCAGGACGGCGAATTCCTAGGTGATCAACGTAAGCGCCATCCGTAGCGATATGCACATCCAAAATTTCAAGTGCATTGTCTCGTGGTTCATTCGAGACGATGATTGCCGACGCACCATCGCCGAAAAGCATAGAAATTGTGCCACCCTGTGGTGAAAGCTCTAGCCATGTGGACTGGATTTCAGCCAAACAGATGGCAACACAGTGCGCAACACCACTTGTAACAAGCGACTTTGCGATCTGTAAGCCATAAAGCGCATTGCAGCACGTGGCGCGAATATCCAAACAAGGAATCTCACGAAGCCCCAAATGTTTCTGGACAGAAGGGGCGCTACCCGGAATGAAGCGATCAGGCGTCATTGTACCGAACAGCAGGTAATCCACGTCTTCGGCAGCGACACGCGCGTCGTCGAACGCTTGCATGAGCGCAGCACTAGCCATCGAGCTTGTAGTTGTGCCAAGTGCCGCCCACCGGCGACGACGTATGCCGGAGGACTTGAAAATATATTCTGGCTCAAGGCCCAAGCTTCCAGCAATCTCCTCATTGGTAACGATGCGTTCGGGAAGATGCATCCCTGAACCTATGATGTATGCGCTCACCGAAATCAACCCTTTTGCGATTCAACGTAATGGACTATTGCCTTAATACTTTGAAAGTTCGTGGCATTTACATCCACATCTGGTACCTCGATCCCACATTCCTCTTCTAGTATAGAAACCAAATCAACCACATTAAAACTGTCGAGTACCCCTATCTTGAAGAGGTTGTCATCTGCGTCTGGTTGAGTGACATTAGCTTGTTTTGCATTGTTGGCAAGGAAATCAAGCACGACTTTCGGTAAGGTCATAAGTCTTTTGGCTTCTCCTTAGAATATATGCTGACTGTTAGGGAGAATAGTGCGTATCAGTTGGTCTATTTGTCAACAGATAGTTTTCTTGACTTCAGCAGTTATCTGGCAAGTTTTGATTATTTTCATTATTACAGTTAACGCTGTAGCTACAATGGATTTTGCAGCCTAAAGATACTGTTTTACTGTCCCGGCATCCTAAATCTATAGTGTAGAAGAGTGATAATGGACACAGACTATTTAGGAAGGGCTAAGATTTTTTCGTTCGCTTCCGATGCAGCACCCATTCATACTCGCCGCCCAGAGGCAATTCCTCTGGGAGATTCATCTCATCATCAATCAAGATTTCCAGTGGGATTCTTGCCAGCCGCGCATACCGTAGCAGCATTGGCATTGAAGGTTCTCTCGTTCCCAACTCATAGTTGGAAATAGCCGAGTAGTTAATTCCAAGCTCCAAAGCCTTGCACATCTGCGTCTGGCTGAAGCCAAGTTTTTGACGGATTGTCAGAAGCTTTGTGCCGAGGTGCGTCGGTTTTTGACGAGGTAAGCGTCCCATCAGGCGTTACCTCCTGATGAGACTTTGGCCTTGCCTCTATCTACAAATACACATAGAATGTTTGCTGTTGAGTTCTTCACCCAGACGCCCAGCTTCGTCCGGGTATTCACCATCACCCGCTACGCAAAGTTAAGGAGACTTCCATGAGTATCAGTAGCCCAGTCACTCGCTTCCTAACTGTGTCACTCCTCTCTGCTGTCTGTATGTTTACCCCTGCCTTAACACCACTGTGTCAACAAGCAAAGGCGGCTTTGAATGGATATGCTGCGCAAGACAAGAAACCTCTAACCAATGCTGACATTACCCGCATGGTCAAAAGCGGCTTCGCCGAGAGCGTAATTATAAATGCGATTCAGAGCAATGAAACCCAATTCGACGTGTCGCTAGATGCGCTCTTTAAGCTGAAAGAGGCTGGACTCAGCCAAAAGATTATTGAGGCAATGCAGACAGCATCAGCGCGGCACCAAACCACTCCGGCTGCTACTACACAGCGCCCACCTACCAGTGAATCATCGCTGCTTTCTACCACCAGTGGCACAGAGCAGACGACTCAGCCGTATGTCCTCTTCATTGATAAATCTAAGACCGCTGTAGCAGCAGCGTTTCCAACGGTCATTCAAACCAAAGCCAAGGGTGACAATATACCTACTATTCTCGCTGATGCCACCGTTCAAAACGTTGCGAGCGACGTGATTATTAAAGCTGCGTCAGGAGCAATCCTTTCATCTGCTGGAATGGCGGCAATTCCCATTGTCGGCATGGCGGGAATGGCAATCATGAGTCTGCCAAAAGTGTTTGGCAGAGACCCTTCGTACACATTTATCTATGCCCTTGATGGAAACAGGTCACCGAATATTATCTCGACCACTACGCCCAAATTTGAGGTTGCCTTCGGAGACGTTACCGGCGCTAACCCTGATGAGTTTGATCCAGTGCTTGTCAAAGTCAATCCCACTAAAAACAACTGGCGGCTCGTGAGCGCGCAAAAAACCAAGCTCAAGAATTTCCAGTCCGATGCGCGGACGGAACTCAACTTTATCGAAGAGATAGTTCCTATTCGCACAAACAAACTAGGCCGAGGGCGGATCGAAGTTGAACCGCAGCAGCCGCTGCCCCTTGGAGAGTATGGGCTGGTGCTTCGTCCCACCTCAAAAATACAAAAAGTATCACTAAAGGATATGACCTCCCGGCAGGGGGAAGGCGTGCTGCTTAGTCCCGTGTGGGACTTCTCTATCACCGCACCGGCACATACAGAATCGCAGACGCCTGTGCCAGAAGTATCTAAAGCACCAGCGTCCGCCTCTGAACACGCACCGGCAGCAGCGACTGCTCGTGACCGGCAGGAGCGTGAAGTAGAGCAATCAAAAGTGCAAGACTCATCAGGCAGCGTCATTATCAAGATCAATCAGCCCCCAGACCAAATGTATGAGCGGGTGCTTACCTTTCTCAAACGACGGGGACTGATGATTGAAAGCGCCAGTAAGGAAACGGGTCAAATTCTCACCGGCATGACCATTACCGGAGGATACCGTCAAACAGGAACTCGAATACAAATCGCGCTCATTAAAGACGGCCCAAATACGACTTCCATCAGGGTATCCGTCACCGAGCAGAAGCGGTACAAGGCGCTGAAAACAGAGCCGTGGGGCGATCCAAAGATCAACCCTCAGATGTCTGGCAAGCTTGCAGATGAACTCATGGCGGCACTGGCAACGGCCTAGCAGAGATAGCCGAAAACCGTATTTCACTTACCGTATCAATCGGTAGTATCGAAAGGAAAGTGAGATGAGCGAATCTGGTGAGATATCGCCGAAGCTGTGTCCGCAGTGCAGCGGCATCGCAGGTACCGATGCACGATTCTGTAAGCACTGTGCCTTCGATCTTACTGGCTCCGCGCTGACTGCAAACGCCCCTTCCGCACCGGCGCGCAGTCAGCACCCCGCGGCCAAGCATCTAGGGCCGATTATAGGAATCGCGATCCTTGTGCTACTCGCACTTGGCGCAGTAGTGGCATACCGGTATTACCAAAATCAGGTGCAGCTAGCGGCCCCAGTTTCTACCCCAGCCCCAACTCCAACTCTAAGTCTAGGCGAGAAAGCAAAGCGCGTCGAAGAGAAGATTCTGCGAGGAGAAGCCTTGCAGGAAAGTGACACTACAGGGCTTTCGGCAACTGAACTGCGAGTGCTGCGAAATGTCCACTTTGCCCGCTATGGACGAAAGTATGATAGCCCCGGCCTCGGCGATTACTTCAACACCTGTGCGTGGTATACGCCAAGCGACGAGTTCAAAGACAGCATGGTAACTGCAACTGACAAGGCCAACATAAATCTGATCGTTGAAGCAGAGAGTCAGGCCAAACAATCTGGGTCAGAGGGAGCCGTTACTGCAAATGCAAATACGACGGCAGTACCTGCGGCAACCCTTGCGACTCCACCGTCGCCTGCAAATTCATATGTGAAATGCTCCGGTACACTAACCACTCCCTGTGCTCAGCGAGTATTAGAGAAGTGGGCGGGGAGTGGGGCGGTATCAGGGCTGATAGGGGTGCAGGAAATTCCTGCGCAGAATGCAGCGCAAGCGAATTTTCACCTTACCAATTATCACTACATCGGAGGCATGGACAATCGCACTCCACTGACCTATTCGGGCCAGGCGGCGGCTGTTTTCAGTCGTTTTACTGATGGGAGGTGGATGCTGACGAGAGTCTACTTAAGCGAAACCATCTACGGCGTATATATCAACACAAACACGCCGGTTGACTGATGCTCAATTGTTTGGCGATGGATCATCGCAGGTTAAAAACCTCCAGAATAATTCACTGGCGACGAGTCTCACGTTTTGAACATGTTTTCTAACAATCACTCAAGCAGGCGCTTCACCGATAGTTTTTCATTGCACTCACTGCGCCCAAGATAGCTGAATCTCACCGAGTGTACTTCCCTCCCTCTTTATTGCAATTGTTGATGCTGCGCTTAAGCATGTCTAGCCAGACGTTCAAAGCTTGCCTGTATGTCTCTTTGGATGTATCGTGCACGACATCACGCAGGGCACAATCAACGCTCGGGGTATCAGCCTAACACGCTACACTCCGGCATGACCTCAATGCTCTCTCACAAAAGGAAACTCACGCTCATGTTTTATTTTCCTACTGAAGAAGAATCTGCTCACTTTACCTTAGCCTCAGCTATATCGTGCGAGGCAGACTTAGCTGGCGAGACAGGCGACCAAGAGATACAGAGCAGGGATAGTCAGGGCAAGGTTACCACTGGCAAGCAGCCGCTTGCCCCGGAGACTTGCACACATTCGTCTGAGCTTTAACTTGCGCCGGTCTTTCTAGGAAAATACCTCCTCGGCTTCAATAAAAATCGGCTGTGGTCGTAAGATAATGACGTCGTGATTTAATTATTTGCCTCTCGTTGTGAGATGAAAGAAACAACCGATAAAAGAGAGAATAGACTTGGCGTCATCAAATCCCTGACCGCTCTGATAGCAGTATTGATTTTAGTTCAACGAGCAACTTCAAACATTCCTTATCTGCTAAGTGCGAAAAACACACAAAATGTTTCTAATCTTGACGGGTTGAGGCAAGAATACACTGAGGTAAATAACAATATTCGCCATTACAGCGCTTTACGTTTTGCTATCTTTCCCGTTTACTTTGTTGCGTTTGGTGGACTTATATCCGTCGCTTTCAGCTTATTTGGAGCACAATCAGATAATTCAGAATTCCTAAAACTGGGGGCGAAAATCAGTGGTGTATTGATTACAGTTTTGTTTTTCCATTATGAATATTTAATCGAAGAGGTATTGAATAAAAATAGAAAGAGAGGGGAGGAACTCGAAAAAAAATTAAATTACCAGCAGATTAGGTCAAGATCACAGAACGCCATATATACCTCTCAATATATGGCACGAGGCTTTTATTGCATATTGCTTCTGTTCTGGCTAGTAATGATTATTTTGTCGATCCGTGTATTTATCCGAGCTTAACAATTGAAGTTAAAACTGCGTTTAGTATGCCCAACAGAGGCAATGATCTGCTCCCTTCCCGAGCATCACTCTTCTCTAATGACCTCATACTTACACCCGGATATTTTATGTCTCCCAAAGTTATTAAAAGATGTGACTCACCGTGCTCGGGTTTTTCGGCCGGAGGTGTGATCAGATGAATACTATTCAGCCCGCCCATACGTCTATTTTCACCTCCTTATCACCCTATCCATATCCCGCTACGATGCACTCAGTGCGCTGGCATCAGCTAAGGCACTGGCCACTTGCATCTCGTTATTTTCCCAGCGCACCATGATATCCCTTCCCTTCTCAGGCCGCCTCATCTGCGGCGACGCCCTCATTGTCCTCAAAAGCCTGCCGGATAAAAGCGTTGACCTGATCGTCACTGACCCGCCGTATGGGGATAACATCGGCTACGGGGTACATAACCGCACCATCCTCGGCAATGAACATCCGCTCGTCGGTCTCTCTGCACTATCGGAAGCATACCGCGTGCTGAAAGCCAATAGCGCGGCGTATGTGTTCTGCGGCACGCGGCATCTCGGTTTTGTCAGCACCTTTTTCCAAACCTATACGAAATACAAGCTCAGGGACATCATTATCTGGGATAAGGTGCTGCAGGGGAGGGGACATGGTTTCCGCAGACGCTACGAGTGCATCGTAGTCCTTGAGAAAGGCCGTCCTATCTACCGCAGACCTGGGTTTCCCAATCTCATCCGCTGTGTGCGGACGCGGTACGTGCAGCATCCGCACGAAAAGCCTGTTGAACTTCTTAAGCCATTGATCGAACACAGCAGCGAGGTAGGCGATATTGTCCTTGATCCATTCCTCGGCTCAGGCTCATCTGCCGTCGCAGCACGGGAATTGGGTAGGGGATATATCGGCATTGAACTCGACCCCACCTACTGCAAGATTGCAGAAGCGCGGCTCAACGCTCAGACCGTGACACTGCGCCAAATCGCCTAACGATCTACAGCCTTCACTTTGTATCCATTACCCTTACATGGCCTCATCCCTTAAGCCCTATCTTGACCGCATACTGTGCGGCGACGCACGCGCTACCCTCCGGCACTTTCCGCCAGACAGCATTGACTGCGTGATTACGAGCCCTCCGTACTGGCGTCTTCGCGATTACCGGGTGCGCGGCCAGATCGGACTTGAACCGTCGCTTGATTTGTACCTTGAAAAACTGTGCGCGGTGTTCGATGAGGTAGGGCGGGTGCTGAAACCTTCGGGCACCTGCTGGGTGAACCTTGGAGACACGTATGCCGGCGACTCGCCGGTGCGGAGCCGTTCATCTGAGCAGTTTACGGACGCATCCCGATCACCGTTTCGGCAGATGGCTTCGGGCATTGGCCTTAAGAAAAAGTCGCTGGCTCTCATTCCTGCGCGCTTTTCAATCGAGATGTGCCAGAGGGGATGGATGCTCCGCAATGAAATCATCTGGTACAAGCCCAACTGTATGCCGTCGAGCGCACATGACCGATTCACCGTTGACTTTGAGAAGGTGCTGTTCTTCGTCAAGGAGCGTCGTTACTACTTCAAGCAGCAATTTGAGCTGCTTGTCGACAAACCGCGTCTGCTCCGGCCTCTTATCAACCCTCAGAGCAAGCGGAAACGAATCTACGGCGACCCTTACATCTCTGCCATCAACCCACAGAGTGCGGAAGCAAGCAGGCAGCGAATACTTTCCCGCGGCAGAAATAAGCGGTGCGTGTGGCGCATCCCAACCAAGCCCTATCCGGGCAAGCACTACGCCGTCTTCCCCCAGACGCTCATAGAGACTCCCATCGAAGCGGGCTGCCCGGAAGGCGGCGTGGTGCTTGATCCGTTTATGGGGTCAGGCACGACCGCACTTGCAGCGCGTAGGCTCAAGCGACACTACATCGGCATCGAGCTGAATCCGCGCTATGTCCGCCTCGCAGAAATGCGGCTGGCTCAAGCGGCATAATGCAATCAACAGAGTATGTAGCAGCTTATGCCTCATTGACTGCCGCTTCTTCTCACGTTCGGGCCTGTATTCCTGCTTACAGATACTTCGCCGAAGAGATGACGCGCGGCGAATTTACCCTTCTGTTCTCTTGTGCCGTGCCTGCTACCATCAAAGATATTCGCTAAGCACCAACTCACCATGCCACCGCAGCAAGACAAATCTCCGCAGCCTATTTCCTTTTTCGCCGAAGCTACGTTTCGCAATCACCTGACTCCCTTTGGCATCAAGCACGCCGACCGCAGGTCGCACCTCTATCTGATCGGCAAGACCGGCACCGGCAAGTCCACGCTGCTTGAGCGGCTCATCCGGCAAGACATTGCATCGGGTCGGGGAGCAGCCCTGCTTGATCCGCACGGCGATCTTGTGGAGCGCGTTGCGCTCTCGGTGCCCATGGCGCGGCAGGCAGATGTGATCTACTTTGATCCCACCGACCGCACCCAGTCCATGGGCTTTAACCCTCTCTCAGACGTGCCGCAGTCAAAGCGCGCTCTCGCTGCATCAGGTCTCGTCGGTGTTTTCCGCAAGCTATGGAGCGATTCGTGGGGGCCGCGGCTGGAGTACATCCTACGGAACGCCTTACTGCTCCTGCTTGATCAGCCGGAGGCTACGCTTGCCGATGTGCTACGCCTGTTTGATGACGCCGCATATCGCAAAGCCGCCCTTGCCAGTTGCCGGAACGACCAAGTCCGTAGGTTCTGGACAACCGAGTATGAAGCGTACACGCCGCGCTTTCGCTCCGAGGTGATTGCTCCGGTACAAAACAAAGTCGGAGCCTTCCTTGCAGACCCGGTGCTTCGCCGCATCCTGACCCGGCCAAAGAGTTCATTCAACCTGCGCGGGATCATGGATGAGGGAAAGCTGTTGCTCGTTAATCTCGCAAAGGGAAAGCTTGGCGAGGACACCACGCAGCTTCTCGGTTCGCTCCTCGTTTCAAGCATGGGACTGGCTGCGCTTCGGCGGGCAGATACTCCCGAAGAGATGCGCCGCGACTTCTATCTGTACCTCGATGAGTTCCACACCTTTACCACGCTGAGTCTGGCCGGGATGCTTTCGGAACTGCGGAAGTACCGTCTCAACTTGATCATCGCCCACCAGTACCTGTCGCAGATCGACGAACAGGTACGGGACGCTGTTCTTGGCAACGTCGGCACGATCATCGCGTTTCGGGTCGGGCTGACTGATGCTGAACTACTGGAAGGGGAATTCTTCCCGGACTTTCGGGCAACTGATCTCGTCAATCTGCCGAGCCATCACATCTACGTCAAACTCATGATTGACGGCGCAGTCTCTCGACCCTTCAGCGCACGCACCCTTCCGCCTGATGCCCCTTTCTAACAACACGCCTCACAAATTATCTAAAGGCGTTTCATCCTGCCGCGTCCCGCAGCAAACCCATCCCTGCCCGTTGATGCTCTGCGGCCTTTACCCGAAGAGTTCGGATAAAGGTTCCAGAGACTCAAACTCAAAACGGAGGAACATGAAATGTGTGAGAAAGAAAGCGAAGGCACCTGCGAGGCCTGCGGGAGGCCGCTGCACGGACACTTAGGCGTCTTTGAAAGTGAATTCTACGGCGTGGGTGTGGTCGTCATAAAAGAGACTTCGCCGCGTAATTGGATTTGCTGCGATGCCTGCGCCCGCATGCTCTGCCACGCCTGCTGTAGTAACCCGCAAAGCGGGTACTGCGATCCGTGCTTTGATGCAATCACGCGCGAGCGGAAAGAGATGCCGCAAAGGAGGGAACGTCATGACTCCCCGCTGGGCGCGGTGGCTGATAGTCAAGCGCGCATTGATGAGCACTAACCACAAAGAGTGCAAGTGGTGCGGGAAGCCGCTTCACAGCAGACTCGAACGACGAAAAGCCTTTCACGAGCAGTGCCTCGATGAAATGCTTTCAGAACTTACAGAGGAGGAAACCGATGAGCCGGAAACTGAAACAGATAGCACCGAAACAATCCACGACATCTCGCAGTAAGCCACGAAAGCTTACTATCGTACCACCGCCGAATGAGGCACAGGAAGAGATGCCTCCCGTGCCGCCAGAGCAGCTATTAGATCAGGTATCGCAGATCGAAGGGGCGAGCGACTCTGCTAATGATTTGCTTCCCTCTCCAATGGAAGATGACCTTGATAGTCAGTTGGAAGAAGCAATTCACACCGAGCGTGACGATGATCTGCCGGCATGCATAGATCAGACTGCCGCCGAACCGGAGGCTGCATCATCACTTCCCGATGCCCGCCTGATGGTACATGCTGGCGCAAGCAAAATCACAAGGCCCGAGCTGGCAAATCTGCCCGTGGCGGAGGCGACAGCTACCTTCCAGCCGATCCCACACGCCCGTCTCATTGATCAGCTTGAAGAAGCACTAGCCTTCCGCCATATCTCGATTGTGCGCGATGACTATGCCGTCTCGCCCGACGGAATGCGGCTCTTTGCGCTCCTTGAATTAAACGCTGATTGTTTCGGCGTTCGGTTCGCTATTGGCCTCAGAAATGCCAATGACCGGTCAATGCGGCTCGGGATGGTGGCAGGCTACCGCGTGTTTGTCTGCGACAATATGGCACTCTCTGGCGACTTCAAGCCGCTGCTCGCCAAGCATTCCAAGCACTTCGATCTGGTGGATTCGCTCTCCATCGGTGTAGACCGGATTCAGCGAAACTTTGAGCCGCTGAAAGCAAGCATCCAGTTTATGCAGGAACGCGACCTCTCAGATGACCAAGCCCGCCTCATCATCTACAAAGCGTTTCTGGAACAGAAGTTTCCAAGGAACCTGATGAAGCTGGTACACACGGGATACTTTGAGCCGCAGCATGAGGAGTTCAAGAGGCGAACTATCTGGTCGCTGTCCAATGCGTTTACGACAACCTTCAAGCAGCTTGTCCCGGTACGCCAGTATGAACTGACTGCGCGACTCGGCAAGTATCTTCAGCCCTACGCCGTGGCTGGCTAGGAACGCTTCCCTTCTTTAAGCGCAACCATTTATTTAGATGGCTGCGCTTTTTCCTATTTGAAAAGAAGGAACGTTACTTTCCTCTGTTTACGTTTGTATTTGTGTTATCAGATATGCACTGCTTCTTTACCTTCACTCTCACGCTTCCTTTGTCTATGCACATGGCTGTATAGACGCATATCCGAATCAAAGATTATGTTTGCTTGGAAAGCCAACTGACGGATGTTGCCCGGAATGGCTACCCTTCAAGCGGTGACAATAAATTCTACGCTGCTTAAAATCAATATTCGTCAAAGGATGAAGAGGTGGCATATGCAGTTTGCGCTAAATTAGAAATAGAAGTACTCAGATGTTGGATTGCGCCAAGAGACATACCACCTAGTACAAGATACGCTCGTCTTCGGCGTAGTAATAGAGCAGCGTCTGCTACGCCGACATCGAGAAGTCAGCGAAGTAGAGCTTCGCAGGGTCATAAGTTATAATATCAAAACGCTTGAACTTGGGTGCTCAACAACGGTTCCGAATGAGGCTTGCTCAAAGAGTGGACATGCAACAATTATCCAAAAAGGACTTAGCTGGTAAGTATGAATGCTTTCGGTTTGGCACCGAGGGACTTGGCCATTTTGTGCACGAGCAAATGGAGGATGAGGTCTTTAATCAACTGAGGCGTCTCGACCAAGTGCCGCTTTCAAAGGTACAGCTAAATCAGTTGTTAGTCCTTTCAAATGCGGGGAGTATGTCTGATGGTTTTTTTAAGTACTACTGGCTCGAGCAGCCCGAGCACACCTATAATGTAGCTCGCTTACCTTACTACGTCGAATCGATGACCCGCGGTAGCCATCAAAGCGTGCAATCACATGATCATCTCCGCTGGGGTCTTTATCGCTTGTATGTAGATGGGCTTTTATACTTCGGAAACGTGGCGGCAGCGTTCCGGGCTCTCCGATCAAAAACTATCGAAGAGTTGACGGCATTCTACAAGCAAAAGCGTTTTGATACATCAGCGATTTCGCAACGAGGGCCTGCTCTTCCCCTTGAGGAAATTGCAAAAGATAATCGTTATCTGATCTCCGAAATGGCGTGCAAGACGTTTGGCGAGATTCCAGCGGATAGCGAAGAAGCGCGCAATCTCCTGCTCGATGGCCTGAAGAAGCATCACGGTGCCTCAATAACATTTCGTCAGCTTCTTGAAGGGGTTGCTAAGGATAACAACCGGGAGCAATTACTCCTCTCGTATGAGGACGTATTGGACACAACGTTGTCTGACGAGAAGGAACTGAATCGACGATTTGATGAGCAATTCAATAGGTTTCAAGCGGCTAGGTCCAAGGCAACTAAGAACACCGCGCTCTATCTTTCAATGGTGAACGATCTCGATGTGTATGTTGCGACCAGTATGCGAAAGCGGCAGAACTTCAGAGATATGGCAGAGGCGTGCGAAAAGATTTTTGGAGACCCTCGCCTCAAAGATTTCCATCTGCGCTACTTCGATCCTACTATGAGTGCGGCAAAAGGCCACGAGGACAAGGGTCTAATTGAATGCTTAATGGTGAAATGTGCGAAGGTACTAATTTACACCGAGGGTGAAAAAGAAAGCTATGGCAAAGACGCCGAGGCAGCTATGGCCCTTAGTCTCGGAAAGCCCGTAATCTTCTATTGTGACAAAGGGGTAAAAACAAGCTTCTACAGAAATGTGCATCCTCTTTCGCGTCTAATCGACTTCCGCTCAGGAGTGGCTGTGGGAGCAATCGTCAGCGACAACATCGAAGAGGTAACCGAACTAGTACGGCGCATCTTCACAAATGAGATGGAGTACGAAGTTCGACATCATGAGACTCGTCGGGGCTTTCTTAAGTTGCATGAAAAGCTCACTGATTCGGTGGTGCGACTTCAGACAAACGATGAACTACTCACAACGACGTTCTGGAATAACTATCACAATCGTCAGCAACGAGTGTATCCAACCTTAGTGGCTGGGAAAGAAGCAGAACGCCTTTACGAATAACGCTGAATACTAAATCGTCATCTGTGAGGCACTCTGAATCTTACCCCCTTTAGTGGAGAGGTAGATAAGCCTTTCTTCGAGCCTCACGCTACTTGTTTCAAGTGCGCTTGATAGCGCGCTTCATACTCCTCCGGTGCGAAGTATTCTGTGGCCTAATGAATCCTCATCCGGTTGTAAAAGACATCAATGCCATCGAACAGTTTGTCCGTCGCTTCCTGTCTGGTCGCAAAGTGTTCGTGATGAATCATCTCGCTCTTCAAGATGCCAAAGAAGCTTTCCGTCACCGCATTGTCCCAACAGTTGCCCTGGCAGCTCATACTCTGCGCGCAGCCCCACGCCACGCGCTTTTCTCTGAAGGCTGTGCTGACGTACTGGCAACCGCGATCACTATGGATGAGCGGCGAGACGCCCCCTGCGCGCCGTCGTTGCCCTTGGAGAAACGCCCGCTCGACGAATCCGACCTCAAGACTCTCCGAGACCGCCCACCCGACGACGAACCGCGCGTACAAATCAAGAAAGATGACCAAGTAGAACCATCCTTCCGAAGTCCAGAGGTAGGTGATGTCCGTAGTCCAGACCTCATCCAGGCGCGTGGCGCGGAACAGACGCGCTAACACATTCTCGGCGACGGGATTTGCAGTTGCGAGAGTTACGCTATTATCACCGGCTGCGTCATGCTTCTCGTAACCGAGGTGCTACGTGAGTTCTGCTTGCATATCGCGCTCTAAAACAGCTTTGGTTAGTTGCTTGAGCAGACCGTTGTCGCCGAGAATCTCTTCGGGCGTTTTATAATCTTTGAGCAGATTATCAATCAGCTTGTTATCAATGGGTATTGAGACTACTTTATTGAATCAATAGTTTAGTCTCAACGACCACTTACACAAAATCTTTTACACCCTCAGAAACATAAAAACGCGCGGAACCCTCCGCGCGTTTTCTGATCAAGTAGTAATGATGTTAGTTACTTATAACTTTCACCATTACTATCTGCTAGTCGTCGCCCAAGTTTCCCTGTTCTTCTGCCGCGCCCAAGTCTGCGTCGGTATCTGTCTCAACAGGAGAGTCTGGCTCACCGTAGTCACCTCCGTCGTCGGTGCCACCTTCGGTTTCAGAATCATCTGCCATTGCTGTGTGCCTCCTTTTTGGATTCGGTGAACGTAATGCTCGCCACGCGCGACTGTACTCGCATGATAAGAATATGTCCTGACGAACATTGCGGCTCTTTCAATATTTGCTCTGTTTGTGTTTTCTCCGCGCTTCGAGCAGGGTTACCCTCTTCCATCTTCGTGCAAGCGGTCTATCAGCGAAGGCATGTGAACAAATAGCCGTCCCAATATCTTGATTGACGGGATGCGATCTTCATCTGCCATCTGGCGCACGCGACTGTCTGTTCTGTTTAGAAGTACACTGACCTGCTTAGGCGTCCAAAACTCCTTCTCACGCGCTGAGTGTGAAAGTTCTAAGTACAGATTAAGTAGCCTTTCTTTCTCCGTCATCATGGCACCTCACTTTGGCCTGCTTGTGGCTGTAGTCCACTCGTAACCTGTTGCCCCCTAACTACGATTAAAAATCTGATTGCTATTAGTTTCCACTTATGTTAGCTTCCACAACTTATAGTGGTAGCGTAAGTACTTGACACAAGTGCTGACTTGCGACAAAATGGTACAGGGCGACCGTTTAACGGCGTCTAACAAAGGTTCAGGAGGAATCTCCAAACACTGGTGATGATGCGCGCCATGATCAGCCACACATCAACTGCATCTTCACACACGTCCACTACCTCATTATTGTTTACATCGCCACACTCTTTCGCGCTTACCAATCCAAATAATACTTCTCATGGTCTGTCGGTTGAGCCTTTTTGGGATTGTAGGGTTCCCAGCCTTTGTGCGGATTGCACTTCGAGCAATGCTCGCACAGGCGAGGCTCAAATGGTGGCTGTAACAAACAACCACACCGAGCGCAGTAAGCGATCAAAAGCAGTTGACGAGGTTCGTCATTTTCATGAGTTCGGCGTGACATGTTCGGGCTCCTTTCCCGCGTGTCGCGTTGAAGTGGCAACGCTAGAGGCATTGATTAGGCCGCGCGTGCAAAACGCGGCTCAAATGTACGACGGCGTTGTTTTGGTGGGCAGTTGCGAATTCAGCGCCAAACCGGAAACGCAATGTAGCCCTATTTGCGAAAAGCGGGACTGAAATAAATATTCAGTCCCGCTTTATATTTCGGGAAAAACTCCTCTGACCGCGTCAAACGGTCATCTAATTTGAACCGTTTTCTCATTACCTTGTTCCAACTTCAAGGTATACGGTACTCGTGTCCTTAATTCCTGTCAACAAATTATTCTCTCCCGAAAACCTATTAGTTTTATACCGGTAGTCAATAAACTGTAGTGATGATAAAAGGGTACCGGCCTTGTTTATATAACAGTAATGAACTTTTGCGTTTAGATGCAATTATAATCATGGCACCCTATTTGCTTCTCACCAAGCTCACTGCTTGAGATTGTATCTAAACGCAACGTGAGTTCGACGTAATTCTTGAACAGAATCAACAACTAATTTCTGAGACTGTTTGAAATCTGCGCTAAATCGTCGGAAACAGGCTGAAAGTGTCCGTCAGTAGCATGATTGAGCACATTGAAGTTAGCTGTTTTAGAACGAGATGTTTGTTCTCAACGACTTAGCCCATTCCTTACGTCGAACTCACGTTAAACGCATCTGACGCGCTCAGAAATGATATTCCTTCCCCTTCAACAATACTGCCTTAACCTAATTATGTCGGGCTTTGTTAAGTAGAGAGATTCGTTCCGCATTCGTCCTTCCTCTCATACTACTTGCGCCTAGCAGAATAGCTGCTTGATAGTGAATCAAAATAGGAAGAGGGTTTGCCGCCTGAAACGGCAACGTCCTTGGCCGCACCTCGCAGCTTGTCTGCCGGTACCGATCAGTCATCGCAATGAGCATGGCGTGGATATTTCACTCCATACACAGCCTCACGTAGTTGCTGCTTCACAATGTAGTCAAAGTGGGCCCGGAGTTTTCGGTTATGCTTAGGAGTTGAGGTATGCTTACGGTCGGCCTCGTAGAAAAAGTGTACCAACTCCCGTTCGCCCTGCTCCTGACGGAAAGCGCAGCGTAAAGAATGCATCCGGCCTGTGGAGAAGCGTCTCAGTATCATCAGACTCAACCCACCTTTCATTTCTGAAACGCACAACCGGAACTTCAACCCTATTCCATAGCTACGGGCCTTGCTTGAATTCTTGCAGCTCGACGCGGCTTCTAGAGACGCGGCAGGCGAGTTCTAGCATCGCGTGAAAGCGGCTAATCATTAGCTCGTGCTAAAGGTGCATGAGCCGTCCTTATAGATCGTCAGTGTTCGTTCTCAGATTGATAGCGCTGTAGTCCTTAGCAAAGTTCCGTTTGACTAAATCCTAATCGAGCGCGTCTCGGTCGCATCCGGCCTCGACGAGTAATTCAAGGGCTTGGGTGCGGTCGAGGTAGTAATTGAACTCGCCGGGATTGCCGACGCGGGGGAAGGCGAAGCGGTTAATCAATTCTTTATGATAGAGCGCTTGTAAATGACGCTGTGTGTACGCGGATTGCCGTCGGCTAACTTGACAATCAGTGACGCTGGTAAGAACCGGTAACGCTCGATGAGCCGAATGATCTCAAGGGCGCGGTCGGTGATGCGGCTGACATGTGTGTACGGGCGCAACCCTTTCGAATCACGTTTATATTTGTGGAGGCGCAGCTGCATTGGAGGGCGGATTTGTAAGGGCGGATGTGTTGCCTATACTCGTTAAAGCGTGTTCCTCTGATTCGAGCAAACGAGGCACTGAAATAATATCAGTTCCTTGGCTCAAATCCTGCGGCATCCGGACAGCGCCAGAGCAATTAGCGCACAACCCTCTTCCCAACAGGTTGTTAATCCAATTAACGGCTAATTAACACATCCGTATCAAATAACCATAGTAAGAACAATGGTTTACAGATCATAATTGCGCGACGTGCAGCCCTTAAAAGAATGAATATTTATTAGTACGGGTGCGAGAAATAAACGCCGGTGTACTGAGGCTGGCGAAATCAACTAAAACGCCGTAGTCGATAAAGTCTGCCTGCGTCGCCTTCATAATCGACTGCACACGCTCTTTCGTCGTGCAGATAAAGCTTACCCTAGAGGTGGCGGAATGGGGCACATAGCGGGCGATTTTTTTAATTATTTCGGTGATCCCTTCTGTGCCGGTGTCATATTCCCAATAGGTGGGAAGGAGTGATCCGTCCTCACACAAAAACGTTACCAGCAGATCAGGGGATAGCGCGCCGATGCTCGACGAGAAATTGACTTCCGCGGCCTCATATCCTGACTGCAAAATCCTGATGAGAATATCGCGGATGGCGACATTGTGTGCAGTCGGATTGCACTGGCCGCCGGCGTAGAAAACCTTGCCGTCGCCCCAATTAATGGATTTTAGTTTTTTCGCATCCGTGAGTTTCTTCAAGTCGCGGCTCGCCGCCGGACGCTTTGAAGTCTCGGCCAAGTGCGAATAGCACAACTCGATAATCTGAGCGGTCGTGAGGTAACCGGCGAGTGAGATGAAATGCAAAATCTTCTCTACAGTCGAGGCGAAAACCTTTTCCGTCTCTCGCATCGGTCGTTTAGCGATTGCCGATTCCTGCAGGGTAGGAGCGGGCAACTCTAAGACATCCTCACCGGCGTCCGTCGTACTGTACTCAGCCCTTGTATGCTCAATGACTGCCTGGGCGAAACTCTGTGTGATGGGGGCTGGGGCGAGCGTCCTAAATAAAAAGGTATCGGCGGCCATGGTCGTTGGTCGGCACAGCGCCTCGTGGCGCTCTGGGGAAAGGTTCGCCACGTCTTCCGGCTTGTACGCGCCTAACTCGGCTCCTAAGTAGGACGCGTCTTTCTGCCCGAGCGGCATAACGATCATCGTTCCAACATTACCGAAGACGGCGTTGCGCGTGGCCTCATCAAGCTGCGAGATGTACTGGTGGGCGACCGTCAGCGACAACTTGTACTTTCTCGCTTCACTTAAAATCTTGGGGAAGGCTCCTGAGACAAAATTCTGGAACTCGTCAACGAAGAATCGGCACGGCACGCGCTTCTCTTCCGGGATGCTGGCCTGCCTCATCGCAGCAAGTTGAAGCTGCGAAACGACGACAGAGCCGATGAGCTTTTTCATCTCGTCGCTAACAGAAAGCTGCTCGTTGTTTCGGTCCCGGCTATCGCCTCCGAGATTAATGAGCAGTATTTTTCGATTGCGGATCACGTCATTGAAGTTAAGCGTGTTCTGTGACTGGCCGAAGATGGCGTTTAGGGTCGGAGAGAGCACAATCTTGGTCATGCGCGAGAGTAGCGGCTGTGTCGCATCCTTCGGCATGTTGGCGAACTGGTTAAACCAGAAGTCGGTCAGCGGGGCGAAGTTGATCTTGCGTACAACAGTTGAGCGCCAACCCTCATTAGTGAGGAGCTTTTGAAGGTCTAAAAAGGTCGCGCCCGGGGTGCGGAGGAGCGTGTTGAAGGCGTAGCGCAAGATCGTTTCCATGCGCTCGCCCCACGTCTCGGTGAGCCTGCGAAAGGTAGTAATCAGATCGTCGGTCAGTATCTCTATCTCGGCTTCGTTCTTGGCGCTCATCATATCGAGGCCGATAGGGTGGGCGCGGTCAGAGACGTTGAAGTAGATCGTATCTTTGATGCGATACTCTGGGATGTGGTCGAGCAGGTCAGAGACAAGATCACCGTGCGGGTCAATGACGCAGACACCTTCGCCGCGTTCAATGTCCTGCACGGCGATATTAGTTATCAGAGTTGATTTGCCGCTGCCGCTCTTTCCCACGATATAAAGGTGGCGGGCACGCACGCTATCAGGAATGGAGACGGGCATAACTTGGCCGCGTGCTTCGCTCACGCCAATCTGCACCTCACCGGTAGTAAAGCTTTCCGGCGGCAACTTCGACTTCATTGATGCCCCTTCTAAACGGGGACTGGTGACACCTCTGGCTGGGAAATGGGCGAGGCTGGTAAGTTCTTCTGTGGATACCAGCGACCAATTGAAAATGGGATGATCCAAAGGGTCATAATGTTCCGTTGTTACCGTTATCTCTTCCCAGCGCTGCTCCGTCGTTTCGTACTGCCGTAAGAATGACTGTTGCAGCATCCGCGCCACTTCGATCTGTTCGCAGTATACATTGACGCAAGCGACCCAAGGCGGCTCTTTCCGCTCTATACGCTTAATCATCTCGGCGCATTCTTCTTTCAGTTTTTTCTGCCTGGCGAGTTCTTGCCAGAGCGCTTGTCTCAGAGGAGCTGCTACCTCGTAGTGACTGCGGTCAATGCCCTTGATGAGGCCCTCATAGAATTCACGTGTGCCCCTTCGGTGCTCATCAAGTCCCCCTTGCATAATGCTGCTCCACATGCCGTCGGCGAATGGCTCGAATACCTCATAGGGAATCCCAGGGTCTTCCCATTTCATTACCTGCGTGAGCTGGTCGAGTGCGTCGTCAGGAAGCGGGCAACTGTTAATTTGAACGGCCACCGCCTCATTGAAAGCGCGGGAGTCGAGCGTGGAAAATAGTTGCGCGTAAGGGTCGCGACTGACAAATGAATGATCGAGAAACTGGGTGCTAAATTTGGGCGCGAAATTTACGCAGTACAGCGACTCAGGCATCCATCGTTCGTCTTCAGACGGCACAAGCGGAACTGCAGCGGGGAAATGAATTGCTAATTGTTCTTCTACGGCCTCGCCGCAACCTTGAGGGACAGTGAGACGAAAAAACATGCGTTCCGGTCTTGATATGAGGGTGAAGGATAAGGGTTGCCGGAATACGCGGAGGTTATTCCAGAATCGTCCCATATCAGCGAAAGTAGCTTCGGGCGGCGGCAGTACTTTTATGACATTGAGCGATGAAGCGTCATCGGTAAAGTTACGTGGAGGTGGCGCGAGGCGCTCAAAGATTTTTTGTCGATCAATTCTTTGCAGAATGTGGCGATCAATAAGCATGATAAGCGTTTCGCCATAGGCGGCGCGCAAATCATCAAGCTGCCTTAATCGCTCCATTTCTTCAAATTCTCGTACTGACGCCATGAGGTCATAGTCAGGGTTTGCTTCCGGCTCTGCTTGGTTGATTGACCCAGTTGGCTCAGGTTGAGATTTCTGTTGATAGTTTGGGTTTAAGAGTTTTTTTAGCCAAGACATAGATAAACAGCCTTTCGGATTGGATGGTGAGAACAGGTGGCTGCACTGTATTACGTCTATACGAAGGCGCAATATACCTTGAATTATAGTTCTTTGTGAAGCGAATTTTAGATCTCCTTAACTTCCCTTACAAGCACATCAAAAAGTGTTCCCACCAACTTCCCATAAGCCTGTAACTCGTTTATTTGTACCCATTTACCCCTAGACAAGCAAGCCTAAAAGTGCTATAGTACAGGAGTACGAACGTTCACCACGTTTGGGTTTATCAGTAACATTTCACTATGGATTCACGTCAAAAATCCAAGGGTCAGGAGCGCCGAATCTCGGTGCGGTACAGGGTGCCCTCGGACCTTGAGGCTGAGATGAAAATGAGCGCCATCGCAGGCGTCATGCTTGCGGCAATGCAGCGGGAAGGCACGTTGCCTTCTGTAGTAGGGGAAGGAGCGTAGGGTATGGAATTAACTGCACAACACCCGCAAACCGACGGTGCAAAGCGCGTCGGCATTTGGGTGCGCGTCTCAACGCACGATCAGGCTGAAGGCGATAGCCCCGAGCACCACGAGCAGCGCGCCCGCTACTACGCCGAGGCCAAAGGCTGGCAGGTAGTGACCGTGTATCACTTGGAAGCCGTCTCCGGCAAGTCAGTCATGCATCACTCAGAGGCGGAGCGGATGCTTAGTGACATTCAAAACAAACGCATCTCCGGGCTGATATTCTCAAAGCTTGCCCGCCTCGCTCGTAACACCAAAGAGCTGCTCGACATGGCAGACATCTTCAAAGACCTCGGAGCAGATTTAATTTCGCTGGCCGAAGCGATTGACACTTCAAGTCCTGCTGGCCGGATGTTCTTCACCGTACAGGCCGCCCTCACGCAGTTTGAGCGCGAAGAGATCGCCGAACGCGTGGCCGCATCCGTCCCCGTGCGCGCACGCCTCGGTAAGCCCTTAGGCGGCGCTGCCCCGTTTGGCTACCGGTGGCATGAACGCAGGCTTATCATTGACCAGAGCGAAGCACCGGTCAGGCGGCTCATGTACGAACTCTATCTACAGCACCGCCGCAAAAAGACCGTGGCTCGGCTCCTCAATGAAGCAGGTCACCGCACCAGAGGCGGCGGGCGATTTTCCGATACCACGGTTGACCGGCTGCTGCGCGACCCTATAGCAAAGGGGCAGCGGCGCGCCAACTACACGCGGAGCCTCGGTGAGAAAAAACACTGGGTGATGAAGCCAGAGGATCAGTGGGTGTTCATCGGTGTCGAGCCAATCGTTTCCGAGGAGCTATGGCAGCAGTGCAGCGAGATACTGCGCGCTCAAAAACAGCAGCCGCGCTTTAGCACAAAAAAGCCCGTGCATCTCTTTGCCGGACTCGCCTACTGCCAGTGTGGAACAAAGCTCTATGTTCCCTCCAATAGCCCCAAGTACATCTGCTTTGCCTGCCGGAACAAGATACCGGTGATAGACCTGGAAGAGGTGTACTGCAAGGAACTACAAAACTTCTTTTTGTCACCGAAGGAAATTATGCGCTACATGGAAAAGGCCGATGAAGCGCTTTCCGGCAAGCGGGCGTTGCTGTCATCGCTCACTGCCAAAGCCAAGCAGATGAAACGCGACATGGACAAGCTTCTGCGGCTGTACTTGGATGAGCAGATCAGCGGCGAAGGTTTTGGCGCGCAGTACAAGCCGCTTGAGGAGCAAGCAGAGGCGATAGGGGAGCAGATGCCGATCCTGCAAGGCGAGATTGAGCACCTCGAGCGCGCACTGTTCGCACCCGATGGAATGGTAGAGACCGGCAAGCGCATTTATCTCAACTGGGGAAATCTCAAGCCAGAGGAGCGGCGGCAGATCGTTGAGAATACGGTTGAAAAGGTCGTGGTCGGTACGAAGGACATCACCATTGAGCTTGATTATTTGCCGAGCGCATCGGCCCAAGTGGCAAAAGGGCAACACAACCACAAGGGTTCATCGCCGCCGCGAGCATGAAGGATGCGGGAAACGTCAGAGACATCGCGGCGCGGCTGATCGTCACGCGTTGGTCTTCGAGCGGCTGGCGCAAAACTTCGAGGACGCTGCGGTCGAACTCCGGTAACTCGTCTAGAAAGAGGACGCCGTGATGCGCGAGCGAGACTTCGCCGGGGCGCGGGACGGCCCCGCCGCCGATCAGTCCGGCGTCGCTGATGGTGTGATGTGGTGAGCGAAAGGGACGATCTGTGACGAGGCCGGTGCGTCCCGTCAATCCTGCGACCGAATGAATTTTGGTCAACTCCAGCGCGGCCTCGAATTCGAGCGGCGGCAGAATCGTCGGCAGACGCTTGGCGAGCATCGTCTTCCCGGAGCCGGGCGGGCCGATGAGAAGGATGTTGTGTGAACCGGCGCTTGCCACTTCGAGCGCACGTTTGGCGGACAGTTGCCCGCAAACTTCGCGGAAGTCGACGCCCGTATCGGCTCTGGACGAGAAGAGGTCGGAAGTATCAACGGCGATTGGCGAAGGACGTCTGGGGTCGTCGCCTTTAACTTGCAGGGCCGCGATGAGTTCGACTGCGCCGCGCAATGTCGCTACGGAGTACACGTCCACGCCCGCCACGACCGCCGCTTCGCTGGCGTTCTCTTCCGGCAACAGGAGCGACTTGATGCCCGCGTCACGCGCGCGGATGGCGACCGGCAAAGCGCCGCGGATGGGACGCACGCGCCCGTCGAGCGAGAGTTCGCCGACCGAGAGCACATCCGTCAAGTCGCCCCCTTCGCCGAGGTCGCCGTTCGCGCCGAGGATGCCGAGGGCAATCGGCAAATCAAAACTCGCCCCCTCTTTGCGCACGTCTGCGGGCGCGAGGTTGATGGTCGTCTTGTGAAAGGGAAAGAAGAAGGCGCTGTTGTTGATCGCGGCGCGGATGCGCTCGCGCGACTCGCGTACGGCGAGGTCGGGAAGGCCGACGATGGTCACGGACGACGGCGAGTCGGATTCGCCGCGCGCAGGGCTGAGGTCAACTTCGATGTCAACGAGGTCTGCGTCAATGCCGTAGACGGCGGCTGATTGTGTTCTGAATAGCATAAGCGTGAGGACTCACGCACCGCGAGGTAGGGCACGGAGCAGTTATGCGAACGTTGATGGCCGACGGTTTGAGAACGTGCGAGGGAAAAATAGAACAAGCGCGCTTCGGGACTGTTCAGTCCGCGAGCGCGCTTCGGGTTAACGTCCGCGCGCCGACCGCGAGGTTAAGCGGTCTGCGCCAAACTATACTTTAACGGCGGCGCGGCGCGGCGGAGGCCGGAGCGTTGCCGGAAGTCGGAACCTTGATCTGTCGCCCGCGTGCCAGCGGCGCGTTGGCGTCAGCGCCGTTGAGACGCGCGACATCATCCACGGAGGCGTGATAGCGCGCGGCGATCTGAGCGATTGTCTCGCCGCCCTTCGCCGTGTAGGTCATCAGGCTGCTGCCCGGCGCGGTCGTTGACGAACCACTGCTGCTGGCGCGCTCGTAAATCTTGCCGGTCTTCAAGACGTTGCCGCCCGCCGGGACGAGAATCTTGCCGCCGCCGTTGAGGTCAGTGCCGCCGTTCCATTGTTGAAGTTGGGCGACGCTCGTGCCGGTGCGCGCGGCCACCGCCTGTAGGTCTTCGCCGGGCGCGACGGAGATGACGCGCGCCAACTGCTCGCGACGCTCGACGGGGATGCGCTTGAGCAGCGCAACGAACTGACGACCACGACCGGGCGGCACGCGAACCGCGTAGGACTCGCCGCGCGGCGTCACGTCGCGGCGCAGTTCCGGATTGAGACTACGCAGATAGTCAACATTCGTATCGGTCAAGCTGGCGATTAATTGCAGGCTCGTGGCCGAAGGCACGCTCACCAAATCCCACTTGAGCGGGGCCATTCGCTGGACGTTGCGGAAGCCGTACTTGTCCGGACTCTTCGAGACGAGAATCGTCGCGAGAATGTTCGGCACGTAGTTGCGCGTCTCCTGCGCGATGTAGGGATAGATCGTCCAGAAGTCGGAGACGCCCGCGCGTCCAATCGCGCGATCAATGTTGCCCTCGCCCGTGTTGTAGGCGGCCATCGCGAGTTCCCAGTTACCGCCGTAGCGGTTCGAGAGCCATTTCAGATATTTCGCGGAGGCGCGCGTCGCCTTCTCGTAGCTGTTGCGCTCGTCAACCCAAGCGGTCTGGCGCAGACCGAAGCGCGCGCCCGTGCCGGGGATGAACTGCCAGAGGCCGGAAGCCGCCGCCCACGAGCGAGCGGTCGGACGCCAAGAGCTTTCCACCTGACAGAGCCAAGCGATGTCTTCGGGCACGCCTTCCTCGCGGAAAATCTGGCGCGCGAGCCACAGGTACTGACCTGAACGGCGGATACCCGTCTCCATCGTCGCGCGACCGCGGCCCTGATAATAGTTGATGTACTGCTGAACGAGCGGGTGCGCCTTGAATTTGAAGTCGAGCGTGCTGTTGATCTCGTCTTCCAACTCGGCGACCTTCTCCGGCGAGACTTCCTTCTCCTCCGCGGTCAGGACGAGTTTGCTCAACTCGTCGAGCGGCGACGGCTCAAACTTCTGCTCGGCGAAACCGATCTGCGGAGGCGCGGCGGGCATCTGCTGGTTGCCGTTCTGCGCCACCTCGACGTAACTCACGCCGTTCTGCGCGACGGCCACACCCTGCGAGGGGACTTCGATGCGATAGACGCGCTCGACGAGTTCGAGATAGTACCTTTGCAGGCGCGGATTCGAGCGCACGTCCATGCCGGATTCGAGCACCGTATCCACGGCCTTGTCGAATTCCTGACGCGCCGCTTCGCGCTTGTTGTCGTTCAGGTTCAGTTGTCCGAGCTTAAAATGGTCTTCGGCGCGCGTCACGAGTTGCTGGACGCGCGGGTCTTCACGCTCGATCTCGTTGGGCGTATTGCGGAGGGATGATTGCGTTGTAACTTGTGCCCGAAGCGTGAACGAAGGGACGACGAAAGCCGCGACGAGCGCGGCGTTGGCGACAAAGCGGGGGAGGCTCGTGTTCTTCAATCTCGATCTCCTTTGATGAGCTGGAAGCGAATCCACGATGGCGACTCACGGGGGAGTTCGCACGAGCGGCATCCACTAACTGAATCCGAATGTTAACACCCGGCATTGGAAACGGCTCCGCGCGATGGGCTTCCTGCCGGGGCAGGAAACGGGGCCGCCAAACAGGCCGGAGGTTATCACAGGGGGCCATTTGTGTCAAACTTATGTACTTGCAAATAAACGGCGAAGCGGTGAAGTTTTCCACTAAAACCGCTTCGCCCGTGACAGTATAGAGATGCGCCGGAGGGGCGTTGAGTTCGCCGCGAAGCCTCTAAATTCAGGCCCGCCTAAATGGTTCGCGAGCAAGGGTTTATGCTCTCTCAAACTCTTCGTGCGGAGGCCGCTTGCGGCAGCCGTGGCGTGCGCGGGGCGGCGCTGCCTGCGATCCGGTCTCCGTCCTTGAGCGCTTCGCGAAAGACTTCGCGGACATTCTCCACAAAGACGAACTTGATCTCGCCGAAAAGCTCCTTCGGGATTTCGTCCATGTCGCGCCGGTTAAGGTGCGGCAGGATGATTTTGGTGACGCGCGCGCGTCGGGCCGCCAACACTTTCTCCTTCACGCCGCCGACCGGCAGGACGTTGCCGCGCAGGGTAATTTCGCCCGTCATCGCGACATCTTTGCGAATAGGCCGCTGGGCCAGCGACGAAACCATCGCCGTCGCGAGCGTGATGCCCGCCGAAGGGCCGTCCTTCGGAATCGCGCCTTCGGGGATGTGTATGTGCAGGTCGTACTTCTCAAAGCTGTCTTCCGGGATGCCCAGTTCCACGGCGCGCGACTTGGCGTAAGTGAAGGCGGCCTGCGCCGACTCGCGCATCACTTCGCCGAGTTGACCGGTCAGGACGAGCGCGCCCTTTCCCTTGACGCGCAGGGCTTCGATGAAGAGCACATCGCCGCCCACGGCAGTCCACGCGAGTCCCGTCGCGACGCCGATCTGGTCTTTCTTGAGAATCTCGTCGGGAAACATCTTTGGTGCGCCGAGAAATTCGTGGAGGTTCTGCGGCGTGACGCGCACGGTCTCCGTCCGTCCTTCGGCGATGCGGCGTGCGACCTTGCGACAGACCGTCCCGATCTCGCGTTCAAGTTGGCGCAGGCCCGCCTCCTGCGTGTACTGCTGAATGATGGCGGCCAGCGCCCTCTTCGAGATGTGCAGATTCTTCGAGGCGATGCCGTTCTCTTCGAGTTGCTTCGGCATCAGGTGACGGCGCGCGATTTCCAGCTTCTCTTCCTCCGTGTAACCGGCGAGGTGGATGACCTCCATGCGGTCGCGCAGAGCGGGCTGAATCGTGTCGAGCACGTTGGCCGTCGTCATAAACATCACGTTCGAGAGATCGAAAGTGATGCCGAGATAGTTGTCGCGGAAAGAATTGTTCTGCTCCGGGTCTAAGACTTCGAGCAGGGCCGACGACGGATCGCCGCGAAAATCCGCTCCGACCTTGTCAATCTCGTCGAGCATGATGAGCGGGTTGCTCGTGCCCGCCTGTTGGAGGGCTTGGATGACGCGACCGGGCATCGCTCCGACGTAAGTTCGACGATGACCGCGAATCTCCGCTTCATCGTGCAGACCGCCGAGCGAGAGGCGCACGAAGCGACGGTCGAGCGCGCGCGCGATGGAACGGCCCAGAGAAGTCTTGCCGACTCCGGGCGGGCCGACCAGACAGAGAATCGAGCCTTTCGGCTTCTCCTTCAGCTTGCGCACGGCCAGCGATTCGATGATGCGCTCCTTGACCTTGTCCAGCCCGTAGTGATCCTCGTTGAGAATCTTCTCGGCCTTCGCGAGATCGAGGTTGTCGAGCGACGCCTTCGACCACGGGAGGTCGGTCATGATCTCCATCCAGTTCCGTAGCGTCGCCGTCTCCGCCGCGTCGGGGTGCATGCGTTCAAGTTTCTTAAGCTGGCGCAAAGCCTCCTCTTCGGCGTGCTTCGGCATCATCGAATTCTCGATCTTTTCGCGAAATTGCGCGATTTCTTCGGCCAGTTCGTTGCCCTCGCCGAGTTCCGTCTGGATGGCCTTCAACTGCTGGCGCAGGAAAAATTCACGCTGCGAGCGATCAATGTCGGCGCGCGCCTGCGTGTTGATTTCCTGCTGGACGGTGAGGACTTCGATCTCCTTGTTGAGCAATTCGTTGACGCGCCGCAAACGCGCCGTCGTGTCCGAGATGTCGAGGACGGACTGCGCGTCTTCGACCTTCAGTTCGAGATTCGAGGCGGCGAGGTCTGCGAGTCTGCCCGCGTCGTCGAGGCTTGCGACAATCGCCATCACTTCGGGCGAAATGTTCTTGCCGAGGTTCGTCGCCTTCTCCATCGAAGCGCGCACGTTCCTGACGAGCGCTTCGACCTCAAGCGAGCGTTCCGGCGCGGGCTGCTCCTGTATGACGTTGAGATGCGCCTTGAGATAACCGCTGTCTTCGACCGACTCGACACGCGCGCGCGTCAAGCCCTGCACGAGGATGCGGATGCGCCCGTCCGGCAGTTTGAGCATGCGCATGATGACGGCCACCGTGCCCGTCACGTAGAGGTCTTCACCCGTCGGCTCCTCTTTGTCGAGGTCGCGCTGCGAGACGAGAAAGATCATGCGGTTCTCGCCGAGCGCCTCGTCCACGGCGCGTATGGATTTCTCGCGCGAGACGAAAAGCGGCACGATCATGAACGGGTAGATGACGATGTCGCGCAGGGGCAGCACAGGGAGATGTTCGGGAACCTGCAACTGTCCCTCGGCGCTGCTGTCCACGACGGCGTCTATATCTTCGGTCACATTTGTTTCGGTCACGTTTGTTATGGAAGCCATATTAACTCGATGATGTATGCGACGGGACGATGAATTTAAGGGCGAAGCCTGACGTTCACCGCTCCGCATTCAACGCTCGTCGTCTTCGGTAATCTTGATTTTAAATTCCCCGCCGCGCCGGTCTTTCAACTTCGGCAGGCGCACCGTCAGCACGCCGTTTTTCAACTCCGCGGCGGCGTCCGCGACGCGAATCGGCCAGCGCAATGGAATGACGCGCTCGAACTGCCCGTAGCCACGCTCTGAACATAGATGCGAGATGACGCCGCGCGTTGCACTCTTCTTTTTCCTGCCGCTGATGCGCAATCCCGTCCGCGTCAAAGACACTTCCAGATGTTCGGCGCGCACGCCCGGCAACTCGACGAACAGCGTCACTTCCGTCTCCGACTCGCACAGATCAACCGGCGGAAGCCACGCGCCCGGCAGCGGCGGCGCGACGAGATCAGATGCCTCCTGCAATGCCGCGAACAGTCGGCCCACGCGTGCTCGCAGACGCTCCAACTCGATGCGTTCAAGGCCGGTCGCGGAAACTGTCTTGCTCATCTCTCGTTACTTCTTCGCCGCCGCGCGCGTGCGGACGAGAGTTTTCAACTCGTGCATGAATTCGGTCACGTCCTCGAATTCGAGATAGACCGAGGCGAAGCGGACATAAGCCACCTTGTCGAGTTCCTTGAGGCGGCGCATGATCATCTCGCCGATCTTGCTCGTCGGACGCTCGCGCTCGGACGACTCCTGCACGTACTTCTCGATGGTGTTGACGATGCCGTCGAGTTTCGCCGAAGGGACGGGGCGCTTCTCGCACGCGCGCAAAAGTCCCGACATCACCTTGTTGCGGTCGAACGGCTCGCGCCGCCCGTCCTTCTTGACGACCATGTAAGGGATTTCGTCAATCCGTTCATAGGAGGTGAAGCGGCGCTCGCAACGCAGACACTCGCGCCGACGGCGAATGGCGTCGCCCTCGCGCGACTCGCGCGAATCAACTACCTTGTCTTCCAAATAAGTGCAGAAAGGGCATCTCATCAGCACGCACTCCGTCCGGTCAAAGATGGTAAGCCTTTACCAAACACCCGTGTTCGATTCGGTCAACCGCCCCGCTCTGTAAACATCAACTCGCGGCGGCGGACAGGTTTCGCCCCGTCCCCTCAGTTCCTTAACTTTCATGCACGCGCTTCGCCCGCGCCGCGCAACTCTTCCTGCGTCGTGTGCGGGGCGAGTTCAACGGCGCTCGTCGCAGGCGCGCTCGAAGCCGCGAGACTGCGCAGGCTGGCGAAGCTGACGCCGCTGCGCAGGAAGTAGTAGAGGCCGAAGAAGAGCGCCGAGCCGAAGACGACGAGGTGCAGCACGATGGTGGCGGATTTGGCCTCGGTTTCGGCGACGCCGAGAAAGGCCGTCAGCCCGTAGGCCGTCGCCGCGTGGTAAGTCCCCGCCCCGCCGCCCGGCGTCGGCACAAGCGACCCGACGAGCGACCAGCCCAACACGAACACCGTCTCGCTCACGCCGAGCGGCAACCCGAAGGCGCGCAGGACGAGCATATTGGCGAGCGTAATGGTCGCCCACAAAAGCGCCGTCCAGCCAACCGTCACCATCAACTCGCGCGCGTCCGTCAAAACGCCGAGCGTGCTCGCCAGTTGTTCCAACAACCCCGACACCACTCGACCGGCGCGCCCCACCAGAGTTGAAGAACGTCCCGCGCCGCCGACCCACGGAATCAAGACGCCGGCATAGCGCCTGAAGACGACGAGCGCGGCGACGCCGCAGACCGACAGCACGAGCAAAATCAGTCCCGCCTCGCGGACGCGCGCGTAGCTGCTCGCCGACACGCCCGGCGCTTGAAAGACCAGCAGGTTCGCGGCGAAGAGAACGACGACGGCCACCGTGTCGTAAATACGTTCGACCGCGATGGTGACGAAGGCGACTGTGGGGCGCACTTTCGTATCACGCACGGGGAGGAAGGCGGGCCTCACGACTTCGCCCACGCGTCCCACTAGAAAAACCGCGCTGAAGCCGACCGTCGTGGCCGCGAAGATTTCCCTCAAACTCGCACGGGGCGCAAGCGGCGCGAGCAAAGCTTTCCAGCGAAAGGCGCGAATCAAGTACGTCAGCCAGATGACCACGACCGCCGCCGCGATCAGACGCCAGTCGGCCCGACGAATCGCCCCGGAAACCTCCGCCGGGTCGAGATTCCTCGCGAACAGCCACAGCACGATCAACGAGACGAGAGCCAGTACGACTAATTTCAGGTATTTACGCAAAGTATGGATTCCGGGCGAGTCTGACGGACACGGCGCTCATCATTCGACGACCGGCGCGGTCATCGCTTTTATCTCTCAATATTTAATTTCGTCGGTTTGTAACCACAATATATCGAGTCTAACACGGTTAGGCTATAATATCTTGTGCCGTGGGCGCAAGGCATGCGCTCTCGCGTACACCGCGCGGCGGACGGTTCGTCCGACTCGCCGGCGGCAGCGTTTACCGGGAGATTTGGCGTCGGGAACTTTAGCCTCTAAGCCGTCGTAATGTCCGTCTGACAAGGGGTTGGCGGAAACCACTCACGCGGGACGAAGTTGTCAAGCCCGGCGGAGGGAGACGGAAGGGGCGCGAGGTGGGAGTAGCTAAGGCCGTGACTGTCAGCGACGGTGCCGAGTTGGTCAGGAGATGTCGCGCGGGCGAGGGCGCGGCGTGGGAGGAGATCGTCCAGATGTTCTCCCGGCGCATCTACAATCTCGCCTACCGTTTCACCTCGCGGGCCGACGCCGCCGAAGATTTGACGCAGGATGTTTTCGTGCGCGTCTATCGCTCGCTCAATCAGTACGACCCGAAGCAGGGCGACTTGCAAAACTGGCTCATGCGGCTCGCGCGTAATTTAGTCATTGACGATTACCGGCGACGCCAGCGCGCTCCGCAGGACGCACACGCCGAAGACCTCGAAGGTCACACCTATCATCTGCGCGCGGCGGGTGGAACGCCGCAGAGAGAGTTGGAGCGGCACGAACTGGGCGAGCAGGTGCAGGCCGGGATTGACAAGCTGCCGACGGATTTGCGCACCTGCGTCATCCTCCGCGACATCGAAGAATTGAGCTATCAGGAGATCGTTGACCTGTTGAAGATACCGGAAGGCACGGTCAAGTCTCGAATCAATCGCGGGCGCATCGAGTTGGCAAAAATCCTGCGCCGCATGCGTGTCGTCGCGATGAGCGACGTTTGAGCGGTAAGTTTCAAGTTGGCGTCCCGTTCTTGAATGAGGGTGAGGGGCCGGGCCGCTTTTGCAGTGCACCGAAGGAGTGGAAGGGGTTGGAGAGAATTTAGAGATGCTGTGTTCAGATTTTGAAGATCGTCTGACCGATTACCTTGACGGCGCGCTCGACGCCGGAGCGGGTCGCACCTTCGCGGAACACGCGTTGCGCTGTCCCGTCTGCCACGAGCTTTTAAGCGAAGTCAAAAACACCCTCGTCGAATGCCGCGAGGCGACGCCCCCGCCCCCCTCGCCCCAACTCGAAGCGCGCATCCTTTCGCAGACCGCGCCCGAATCCACCATGTCCTGCGGTGAGTTTGAAGATTACCTGACAGATTATCTTGACGGTTTCCTGCCCGCGCCGCTCTATCACCGTTGGGAGCGCCACGCCGCGCTGTGCGCCGGTTGCACGGAGTTGCCGGGTCAGGTCGTGCGCTCCATCGGCGCTTGCTATTCGTACATCAGCGAGGAACGCGCCGTGCCCGCCGGACTCCACGAGCGCATTCTGCAAGCGACGCTCGGCACGACGGAGGTCGCGGAAGTGCGCGCGCCCGTCTCGGCACGAATCGCCGAATGGTTGCGCGGCTGGCTCGACGTGGTCGTCTCTCCGCAACTCGCGACCGTCGCCACGATGATCTTAATCGCCGTCTTCGTCGGCACCAACACGATCTCCGACGACGGCTCTATCGGCGGCATGTACCGCGCGAGTTTGCGTCTCGCCGAACAGACTTACGAGCACGGCGCGAAACAGGCCAGCGAGTTGAAGCAGGTGACGGAAGGCATCGAGAATCTCGTCACCACGCCCGCAAAGGAAGGTGCGGCGGAGATGAAGGCCGCGCCGTCGCCGAGTCAGAGCGCGCCCGCCGCCGTCGCTCCGCAGCCGGAGCAGCAGAAGCGTTAAGGACGCGTCGGGCCGTCAGCGGTCGGAGCATGCAACGCGGGATTTGAGAAGCGTGTGATCGTAGGATCGAGGTAAGCTGATGAACTGCGCATACCACATGACGAACCGGGCGGTCGTACAGTGCAGCCACTGTACACGCCCGCTGTGCCCTGCCTGCGACCACCGCATACGCGGTTTTCCATACTGTCAGGACTGCATCGTGATGGGTGTCGAAACTCTGCAACAGAAGGGGGCGCGCGACGCCGTGCCGCCCGCCGTCCGCCGGCGCAACTCCCCCTTCGTCGCGCTTTTGCTGTCGTTTCTGACACCGGGCCTCGGCGCGGCTTACAACGGCCAGACCTCCAAAGCGCTCGTCCACTTCACCATCTTCGCCAGCTTTTTCCAGATGGCGACGGTGACGAACGGGACGGCGTTCTTCATCCTCGGAGCCATCGGGACGTGGCTTTTCGCGGCGGTGGACGCGGCGCGCACGGCTCAACTGATGCGCGCCGGACTCGCGCCCGACGCCGAATCCGACGCCATCGCGCGACGGCTCTACGGCAACCCGCTCGCGTGGGCCGTGACGATGGTCACGCTCGGCGTCGTCTTTCTGCTCCACACGCTTTTCGGCGTGCGGCTGCCTGTGCGCGAATTTTTGCCGGTCGTGCTCCTGCTGCTCGGCGCTTACATGCTCTTCGACTTCATCCGCGCACGCGGCGGCAAGCGCGACTCCCTAGCTTTCGACGCCACGCGACGGCCTCCCTCCGTGGTCGGCGCGTCGCTCGCGTCGCTTCCGTCGGACTTGACGAAGTTCGGCACGGGCGAACTCGCCACACACGTTTCGGCGCGCGAGATCGGCATGTGGCCCAACGAGCCGCGCGCTTAAGTAAAGAGTCGCCGGAGTTTGAGCGCACCGAAAAGTCGTCGCCTCGCCGCAGGGCGCGAAGGTTTGATAAGATGGAGTGGTCTTCAAGAAGTAGCGCGCTGCGCGATGGACTGTCGCCCGCCGCGCATTTGAGTTCGGGTTGTGGAAGGAGATTTATCAGATGTCAGCTTTTCTCTTAACAGCCGGTCGGTGGGGCGGCATCGCCACCATCATCGTGCTCATCATCGCGCTGCTCAAACAGCTCATCGTCTTTGTCGGCTTCATCATGTTCGCCATCAAGGCCGCGCTCGTCATCGCTTTCGTCGGTCTCATGCTGCTCATCGTGCTGATGATGCTTTCGCGCGGGCGCGGGCGTCGTCGTCATTCGGCGGAAGAACTCTAAGGACAGCTTAAGAAGTAGGAGCGGATAAATCACAAGGCCCACCGGCTAGGGACGCCCTGCGGCGTCGGCTGCGTGGGCCTTTGACTGTCCGTCGCAGGGCGGCGTGATGGTCGGCCAACTGCTGCAACACGGATTTGCGGCGGTTGCAATCGGATTTTTCGTGTGATAGGGTGACGACCCTTGTGCAGCAGTTGTCAGTTGCCCGCTCGACCGTCAGGTCATCAGAACGGGTCTTCGCCTGCACCTTCAGGAAGGGTCTCGCTCTACAGTCAGAACCCAACATTTGTAGTTTTCGCACTCGTCGCCTTCTAGGGGACACAGTGCCTTTCGCGTTCATCCGCGCGTTTCCCCCCATGACGCGCGCGGACGGGACGCCCAAGGAGCACACTCCGATGATCAGAGACGAGCGTTTTTACGCTTTTATTGTGGCCCGAACTTCGCGTTCACGTTCCCGCATTCGTCGCATTTCCGTTCACAAACGCTGGCTGAAAGCCTCTGCCTTCGCCGCCACGCTGGTCTTTTGCGCCGCTTTCTACGGCGTCTACGGCCTCGTTCAGCAGACCACGCACGCCCGCGTCGAGCGGGAAAACGAGCGACTACGCTTTGAAAATGAGCGGCAGCGCCACCAACTCGATCAACTGAAAAATCGCGTTGACGCCATCGAAGACGCTTCGCGCCGCCTGTCCGAGATGTCCGGCGTTTCGCAGGGTGAAGAAGAGGGCACGAGTCCGCACGGGCAGGGCGGCCCCGCCGTTAATTTGAATGATGCGGAGGTCGCCGCCGTCGAAGCGCGCGCCGCGCACGTCGAAGAGACGCTCGTGAAGTACGAGGCGGCGTTGCGCGAGCGTGCGCGCGTCCCCTCGATCTGGCCGGTTGAAGGCGAGTTGACCGACGGCTTCGGCTCACGCCGGAATCCGTTCGGCTACGCCTCTTCCGAGTTTCACATGGGTCAGGACATCGCCGCGGGGCGCGGCACGCCGGTCGTCGCCGCGGCTGACGGAATCGTCTCGTTTGCGGGGCAACAGACCGGCTACGGCAACATCGTCATCATTGACCACGGCAACGGCCTGACGACGCGTTACGGCCACCTCTCGAAACTTGAGGCCGCCGAAGGACAGGAGATCAAGCGCGGCGTGGAACTCGGTCAGGTCGGTTCGACGGGCCGCTCCACAGGGCCGCACCTGCACTACGAAGTACGCATCGGCGACGAGGCCGTGAATCCAGACAGTTATCTGCCGATTCGGCTCGATTCGGCGACGCAGAGCGAGAAATAGAATTTCAAACGGCGCGTATTTTATGCTTGACACCTCAGCGTGCTTTCGCTTAGTATGCGCCGTCGTTGTGAGGCCGGGTTCTGGTTTAACCTCGTCCCCTTGTTAGATTTGCAAGCACTACAGCAATGAAGTTTCAGTGGTTCCCTGTCAGTCCGTGAATGGTCGAACGAGAGCGCCAGACGCCGGTTCGCCAGTCGCGGACTTTTCTATGTCCACACGGTCGCACATCTTCAGTGCGCGCCGGCTTAAGTCAACAATCAACCTTGCGGGCGAGCGAGACTAAGTTTTACCCTCGCCCATTTACCGAATCGTTAGGAGGATTCGTTTGCTATGTCTAGAATTACCGGTAAGGTCAAGTGGTTCAACAACGCGAAGGGCTACGGCTTCATCGAGCAGCCCGGCTCTTCGGACATCTTCGTGCACTACAGCGCCATTCAGGGCGACGGCTTTAAGACTCTCGAAGAGGGACAGGAAGTCGAGTTCGAGGTGACGCAAGGCCCCAAAGGCCCGCAGGCTGAAAACGTCACGAAGATGATGTAATCTCCCCCGCCTCACGAGCTTTCGTTTGAAGGCCACTGACCGCTTCCGGTCTGCTCGCAAAGCCGGCAAGCGCAATTTCAAGAAGCAAGGCACTCAGGAAAGCAAGACAGCTTGTAACAGCAGAGAGGGCGCGTTCTATTTTTCGATAGAACGCGCCCTCTCCGTTTTGACGTGACCAGATTGAACTGACACCGCGACTTGAACTGATACTGCGACCGACTAATCCACTCCCTTGAAATTGCTACTTGTCGGCCTTCGCCTTGAAGCTGACGCGACCGTCTAGGACGGCGATGGAGAAGTGTACGCGCTTGCAACCCGCGCGGTCTTTGAGCGCGTCGGTCTTGGAAGCAATCATGCGATGGAAGCGCGGGAATGAAAGATCGTCGGTGGCCTCGCCGCATTGTTTCTTGGCTTCGACGAGCGACTCGAACAGGTGCTTGACCGTCGCGATATCATTGTGCGCGTCGGCGCAGACGAAGCTCAACGGCTGAGTCTCCTGCTCAACGTCCCTCTGCGCAGACGCGCGCGCGAGGGCGTGGCGTCCCTCTTCTCGATCCTGCATCGTGCGACGCCAGAGTTGAAGAAAAGATGTGTGACGCGCCACGAGCGAGTTGTAGCGGTAACGCTGTACGAAGGCGAGCGTACGGTCGTCCGCGAGGCGCTTGATGATCGTCTCGACGCGTCCCTTCGTGTCGTAGGGCGGACGCTTGGCCGCGCCGTTGAAGTAGATGTCGAACTCGACTTTGAGGCGGCGGATGTCTTCTTCAAGACGCGTGAGTTGCTCGTCAACGGTGAGTTGCGACTCGCCGACGAGAGTTTTTCTGTCTCTTTCCTTGGCGTGTCGTGTGTATTTATTTTCTCGCATCGGCGGGTGTGACCTTTCCTCGGCCCACGCAAGGGATTGCGCGGGCGGCTACTTTCGAGTCTAGGTGCTGGGCCGCGCGGGTGTCAACGTTTAACTTTCCGGCTCAGGGCCACTGAATCACTTTCCGCTTCGGCGTGGGCTGCGGCGCGGGGGCGACGGGAGACACATCGGTACTCGAACGAGCGGCGGGTGACGACAAAGCGGCGTCCTGTCTTGCAGTCCGTTGCGGAGAATCGTTCCGGCCCGCACCCGCCGCGCCCCGCTCGACGCTTCCGCCCCCGTCGGGGAGCGTCGTTTGCACGCGGGCCGGGGTCTGATTGCTACGACTTGAAGACTGTCCCCGCTCGAACGATTCGACGCCGTTCTCCGAGAGCACGGTCGGGGCCGACGGCAATTTGTCGGCGGCGGCAGGCGGAATCGAACTGACCGGCGCGATAAACGTCCCGCTCGCGGGACTAACGATGTCGGGCTGCGGGCCGGTCGTTCCAAAGGGTAGCGACGCGCCCTGCAAGTCCTGCGGCACGCCCGGCGTGACGGGTTGAACTTCCGCGTTCGTCGCGGGCGGTAACGTCTGCGGCACGACCGGCTGTGACGCAACCCCCTCGCGCGGACTCTCGACCCCCTGCGTGGTGGACGGCGAACTATTAATGCGCTGACCCGACTTCTCCCGGATGACGTAGCCGACAATACCTGACGCGAGCACGAGCGGCAGCGCGACCAACATGACGGGCCAAGACGTGAGAGACGACTTCACGCGCGCCCCGAATGAAGGCGGCGGGGGCAACGCCTTCATCTTCGCACCGGCCCTGCCCGCGTCAACCAAGCCCACCTCTTCAATCTTTTCGCTGTCTTCCGATGAGACGATTGAGCGCGCGGGGGCATCAACTTTATCAACTTTAGTGACGCTAAAGACCGAGAGAATTTCCTCCGTGACGACAGAGTTATCTCTCTCTACTTCGTGTCGCGCCGACTCGATGTTGCGTCGCGTCGCTTCGACGGGAGCAACCTTCACTGCTTCCGCCGCCTTCAGCAACTCGACCAACTCCACGAAACCTCTGGAGGCGGCCCATTTCTCGGCGGTCGTTCCGAGCCGCGTCTGCGCCGACGCGTCCGCCCCGTTCGCGAGAAGCAGACGCACGACATCCTCGTGCCCGAAGAAGACCGCCACGATCAACGCCGTAAAGCCGTCGTCCCGCCGCGCATTCACGTCCGCGCCTTCGTCGAGCAACAGCCGCAACACATCCGCGTGGCCTTTCGCGGCAGCGCGCATCAAAGCCGTCTCGCCGTTCTCAAGCGCCCTGTTGACGCTCGCGCCCGCCGCGAGCAAAGACTTAACAGCAGCCGCGTCGCCGATCTCCGCCGCACCGATCAAAGCACGCGCGTCCGTCGTCTCATTGTTGCTCTGTAACGCCTTCGTCATAACGCCAACTCCTGCTCTCTTTACTCACACGCACGGGCGGTAGCCACCCGCCTCGATAACAGCGTAGAATAATTTTCGCCTGCAACCAAGCGGAGCGGCGTCTTCAATCGCTATTCTTTTTCGATCAACTGACCAAAGCCGTCCCGACACACGCGACATGTCCGACCAAGACAAGCCACACAATTTGCGCGCGTTGCCCTCGATTGACGCGCTGTTGCGCACGCCCGAAGCCGTCTCGCTGCGCGTCCGCACCGGCACGCCGCGTCTCGTCGCGCTCGCACGCGTGGTCACGCAGGAGTTGCGCGCGGAACTTCAAGGGCGACTCACAGACGGAGACATGGCCGGCAGCAATTCAACGCGCGAGATGCTCTCGTCAACGCGCGCATCGCTGCTGCAAGAAGCCGTGCACAGACTAGGACAACTGGTTGAGCAGGAAGCGTCTGAAGGCGTGCGCCGCGTCATCAACGCGACTGGCGTGATTCTGCACACGAACCTCGGACGCTCCCCCTTGTCTGACGCGGCGCGGGTCGCCGTCTCGCGCGAGGCTGCCGGGTACTGCACGCTCGAATACGACCTCGCGACGGGCGCGCGCAGCATGCGTCGCGGCGCACACGCCGAAGACCTCCTCGCGGATTTGACCGGCGCGGAAAGCGCGCTCGTCGTCAACAACTGCGCCGCCGCCGCGCTTCTCACGCTCTCGACTCTGGCGCACGACGGCGAGGTGATCGTCTCGCGCGGCGAACTCGTAGAGATCGGTGGAGACTTTCGCGTGCCCGACGTGTTGGCGCAGTCCGGCGCGACGATGATCGAGGTCGGGACGACGAACCGCACGAAGCTCGCCGACTACGAGCGCGCCGCGGGCGAGCGCACGCGTCTCATCATGCGCGTCCATCCGTCGAACTATCGCATCGTCGGGTTCACGCACGCGCCCGCGCTCGCCGAACTCGCCACGCTCGCGCACGACGCGGGGCTGCCACTCTACGAAGACGCAGGTTCCGGCGCGCTCTTAGACCTCGCGCCTTACGGCCTGAACGGTGAGCCTGTCATCCGCGACTCGATTGCCGCAGGCGCGGACATCGTGACTTTCAGCGGCGACAAACTGCTCGGCGGCCCGCAGGCGGGACTCGTCGTCGGGCGGCGCGAACTCGTCGAGCGACTTCGCAAGTCGCCGCTTTACCGCGCACTGCGCGCCGACAAACTCGCGCTCGCCGCGCTCGAAGCAACGCTC
>JBAVPI010000697.1:0-9612 GCA_049692915.1 Pyrinomonadaceae bacterium | reverse complement strand
GGCGCGCCCCCGACGCTCGAACGACCCCAACCACTCAGGAGACCTTGAATGGCTGTTGATAGCGCGCTGCTCACGGACACCGATTTTTTCAAAATACTCGGCGAGGATGATCGCAACGCTCTGGCGGAAGTGGTTGACCTCGTCCTCTTAAAAGAGGGAGAGATTCTCTTCAGGACTGGAGACCTTGGGGAGTCTCTTTTTCTTGTCAGGACGGGCGAAATCGAGCTGTTCGTCAAGGACACGGCGGGGCAGAAGATAGTTTTGACGGTGATGAAGGCCGGTGACTTTTTCGGCGAGATTGCGCTGCTCGACAGCGGCCCGCGCTCGGCCACCGCATGCGCGCTCGCCGATTGTGAACTCATCGAACTCGACCGCGGCGACCTGCTTCTCCTCTTCGAGCGCAAGCCCGATGCGGCCCTGAGCATGCTCGCCGCGATGGGGCGGATGACGCGTCAGGCCGACGAACTGCTGCGCACGCGCGTCTCCAGAAACGTCAATGACGAGATGGAGACGAAGCTGACGGCGCTGCAAAAAATCTCCGACTGGCTCGCGTGGTTTTCGGGCAGCATGCTGTTCCTCTTTATTCACACCGCATGGTTTATCATCTGGGTCTCGCTCAACACGATCTTCCTCGGCGCGCGCGCCTTCGACCCCTTTCCCTTCGGGTTGTTGACGATGATCGTCTCGCTCGAAGCCATCTTCCTCTCGTGCTTCGTGCTCATCAGCCAGAACCGTCAGGCCGAGAAGGACAAAGTACGCTCCGACATCGAGTACGACGTGAACATCAAGGCGGAACTCGAAGTCGCTCACCTGCACGAGAAGACCGACCACATCCACGAAGAGATGATGCGTCGCTTCGCGCGTCTCGAAAAAATGCTCGCCCAACCGGCACGGGTTGAGAAGGCATGAGGTTTGAACGTCAGTCTTGAGATGAGAAGCCGGCGATTATTTTGCGGGCGCGGGCATCAGAGTGATTTGCCACGCGATGAACGCGATGAAGGCGAGCGAGAGCAGAATGATGACGAGTGCGATTGGCTCCACGCGAAAAGTGCTCGCTGCGCCGCGGTCTTCTTCGGCGAAGTCTGAGGAAAGCGATATCTGATTGCTGTCCACGCGAATCGCCCCGCCGCCGTTGTTGTTGTCGGCCTTGGTTGCGACGGGGATTCCCTTCAACTCTTCGGGCGGCGCGAGTCGTGCAGACAATTCGGCGGCGTCCGCCTTTTTTCCGCCCGTGTAGTGCTTGTGCGGTTTGTGCCCCTTCTTCTTCATAACCAACGCATCTTCCTGAAGTAAAAGTAGAGCGCCATCCCGACGGCGAGCATCGAGCCGAGCGCGAAGACGTAGCCGAAACGCCAGTGGAGTTCCGGCATAAATTCGAAGTTCATCCCGTAGATGCCCGCGACGAGCGTGACGGACATGAGGATTGTCGCAATCGAGGTGAGGCGTTTCATCACCATGTTCATGCGATTGCCCTGCACGGAAAGATACGCGTCCATCGTCGAGCCGAGCATGTCGCGCAGTGTGTCAACCGTGTCGGCGACGCGGATGATGTGGTCGAACACGTCCTGAAAATAGACGTGCGTCTCGCGCGCGAAGATCGGCTGCTCGCGCCTGAGCATCGTGTTGAAAACGTCGCGCAGGGGCGTGATCGTGCGGCGCAGGTAGAGCAGTTGTTTCTTGATGCGAAAGATTTCCTGAATTGATTCTGGGTGAAACTCGCCGAAAATCTGGTCTTCGAGATCGTCCATTCTATCGCTGAGAACGTCCAGAAGCGGCAGATAGTCGTCAACGATGGCATCAATCAGGAGGTAGGAGAGCAGGCCCGCGCCGTGCTCCGCGCGATCCGACCACTCGTGCCAGAGACGCTTGGCCGTCGCGACGGCGCGAATGGGGCGGCTGTGGACGGTGACGAGATAGTTTGCGCCGAGGAAGATATTCAACTCGCGCAACTCAAGGTCGTCGTGCGGGCCGACGAGTTCCGCCTCGTAGAGCACGATGAAGTAGTAGCCCGGAAACTCTTCGACCTTCGGGCGCTGGTGCTCGTTCTGGCAGTCTTCGATGGAGAGCGGATGAAAGTTGAACTCCTTGGCGAGTTCAACGAAATCTTCGCTGGTCGGGTCGCTCACGTCGGCCCAGACGACGTTCTGCCGACCCATGCAGTGCTCGCTGATTTCCGTGGCCGGAAAATTATCCGTGAATGTTTTCGACTCGCTGTCGAGACAAATCGTAGTAATCATTTGACCGGCTCGCCCTCTCATGCGCCCCGCAGCGGCGCGTCACGGGATTGTGCCACCAAACGTTCGCAAGCAACAACAGCGCGCCCTCGCCGGAACGCTCAGCGATTCTTGCTTCACATGCTAGCCTCCGTCCCCCTTACATAAACCCCAGTCTTGAGTTGAAAAATGGCTTTGTTGATTTCAAAGGGCTTACGGTATCAAGTCCAACTCAAGACTGCGAATCAGTGCCCAAAAGCCCTTTGTTTTGGCGATTCTTTTTCAACTCAAGACTGGGGTTTACATAAGTATTACAAACGATTGACGCGCTTCCTGATAGGATTCCCTTACCCCCGCATCTCAATTGAGGAACCGATTTTTTCAGACGGACAAAGGAGTCGCGCATGCCGGATCAGGCTGTTATCAATGTCAGACGGACGGGAATCAACTGGTCAACCTGTATCACGATGGTTGTCTTCCACGCTGCGACCATCGTCGCCCTCTTCATGTTTACATGGCAGGGGCTGGCGGCGGCGGCCTTCCTCTGGTGGGTTTCGGGAAGCCTCGGCATCGGCATGGGCTATCACCGCCTGCTGACGCACCGCGGCTTTAAGACGCCGAAGTGGGTTGAATATTTCCTGACCGTCTGTGCCATGCTGACGCTCGAAAGCGGCGCGATCAACTGGGTCGCCACGCACCGCATTCACCACGCGCACACGGACGCCCCCGGCGACCCGCACACGCCGCGCGACGGTACGTGGTGGGCGCACATGGGCTGGATTTTGACAGGCACGGCGCAGCAGTACGACGACGCGATTTTGCGCAAGTACACGCCCGACTTGATGAAGGATAAAGTTCACGTCTGGCTCAACAAGTATTTCTATCTGCCGCTCGTCCTCTGCGGCGTGATTCTCTTAGCCATCGGCGGTTGGCCGCTGATGATGTGGGGCATCTTCGTCCGCGTGACGGTCGGCTGGCACGCCACATGGCTCGTCAACTCGGCGACGCACCTGTGGGGCACGCGCCGCTTCGAGACGAAAGAGGATTCGACGAATAACTTCATCGTCGCGATTCTGACCTTCGGCGAGGGCTGGCACAACAATCATCACGCGCACCCGCGCGCCGCACGCCACGGCCTCGCGTGGTACGAAGTGGACGTTAACTGGATGGGCATTCGCGCCCTTCAACTCCTCGGACTCGCGCACGACATCAAGCTCATCAAGTTGAACGAGCCGATGATTGAAGAGGACGACGACGTTCCGGCGGGCGCGCTCTCGAAAGCGGCCTGACATTCAAGAGATTAAGTTTTGATGGGGAGGGATGAGGCTGTCGCCTGATCCCTCCTTACTGTTTTTAACGACCGAGACAATTAACAGAGCCGTCGCCCTTTCCTTTATACTCCGCGCATGCTCGCAAGCAGCCGCCGCAAGTCCATCGTCTTCTTCATCACGCTAGGGTCGGTGATGATCGCCATCGCGCTGGCGCTGAACGTGACGTGGATTCTACTCAACTGGCAGAAGGTCGCGCTGCTCATCCTCGGCATCGTCTTTTTCATCGTCATCATCACCGGACTCACGCTCAACACCATCTTTATCGTCCGCGAGATTCGCCGCAACGAGCAGCACGACGCTTTCATCAACGCCGTCACGCACGAATTGAAGACGCCCATCGCCTCGATTCGCCTCTATCTCGAAACGCTCCAAACGCGTGAGGTTGACGAGGCCAAGCGCAGGCACTTCTACGACATCATGCTCGCCGACAGCGACCGCCTGCTGAACACCGTGGAGCAGGTTTTGCGCGCGGGCCGGGCCGGCCACGGCGGGCGCAATCTGCAAACCTCACTGATTGACATGGGCGCGCTGGTCAAGGAGAGCATCGCGCTGGCGCGTTCGCGCTATAACCTAGACGAAGGCTCGCTCCGCTACTCGGAATCTCTTAACGGCGCGGCGCGCGTCAAAGTACGCGGCGACCAAGACGACTTGCGCGCCGCCGTCCTGAACCTGCTCGACAACGCCGTCAAGTATTCGCTCAAAGAGGTGGAGGTCACAATCGAGGTCGAAGCGCCGGACGCGCATAACGTCATCGTCCGCGTGCGCGATTGCGGCATCGGCATCCGGCGCGAGCAGATCAAACGAATCTTCAAACGTTTCTACCGCGTGCCGGGGCGCGTCATGTCGCGCGTCAAGGGCACGGGCCTCGGCCTCTTCATCGTTCATTCGGTGGTGAAAAAACACGGCGGGCGCGTCTATGCCGAAAGCGAGGGGCCGGGCCGGGGCAGCACCTTCACGATTCAACTTCCGAGGATTGAAGAGCGATGAAAACGTCTGTCCTGATCGTCGAGGATGAGAAGCATCTGGCCGACGGCCTGTGCTTCAATCTTGAGGCCGAAGGCTACCGCGTGGAGACGGTCGCCGACGGCGAGGCGGCGCTGGAATTGCTCCTCGGCGAGTCGCAAAAGTTCGACGCGGTTGTCTTGGACGTGATGCTGCCCGGCGCGGATGGCTTCGAGGTCGCGGCGCGTTTGCGGCAGGCCGGTCAGTTCATCCCCGTCCTGATGCTGACGGCGCGCGGTCGCCCCGAAGACGTGCTGCGCGGCTTCGAGTCGGGCGCGGACGACTATCTGCCGAAGCCCTTCGAGTTGAAGATTCTCATCGCGCGCCTGAGCGGACTTTTGCGTCGCCGCGAGTGGCTGCGCCACGACACGGAAAACTCACGCGTTGCGGTTGAAGAGACGACGACGAGAAACGATATCTCTTTGACGGATGCGGAGACGACTGACAGGCGAGGCATCGCGCCCCTCGATTCGATTGGCGACCTCTTCATCTTCAACGGCAAGACGATTGATTTCGGCGCGCTTGAGTTGCGCGTGGGCGAGCGGTGCGTGCGTCTGACGCTGATGGAGGCGGAGCTTTTAAGATACCTGATTCGTCACGCCGACCGCGCCGTCTCGCGCAAGGCGATGCTGGAAGATGTGTGGAACTTGAGTGAGGACACGGACACGCGCGCCATAGATAATTTTATCGTCCGCCTGCGCAAGTACATCGAAGACGAGCCGTCGAAGCCGCGCCACCTGCTCACCATCCGAGGCGTCGGTTATCGCTTCGTCGCCGCGCCGGTTGGTGAAAGTTAAGGCTCGACCCGTCGCCCCGTGGCATCGCAAGCGCCTCTACTTGTCGAGATACATCTTCGCGGCCATCTTCGCCAGCTTCCACATTTTGCCCCACTCGACGCGTCCTTCGGCGTTGTCGCGGCCCGTCAGTTTATCCAAGATCAGACGGCGGAACTGTTTGCCTTCGCGCTTGAGCATGAACTCTTTGGCGTAGGGACGAGCCGTGTCGAAGAAGCTGAATTCAGGGTCGGTGACAAGGCCGATGCCTTCGAGCGTCATCAGCGCGCGGATGATGTACGTGAAATTCGACGGCAGGCGAAACGGGTAATCGTACATCACTTCCGCGAGGTCGTAGGTCAACTCTTTGAAGTTGACCTCGCCGAGTTTGAGGTTGAGATAGTGCCGGAACAACCCTTCGACCACGGGGCGCACCTTGTCTGCGTCAACGCCGGGTTTGAGAAATTGGAGGTTGATCAAGTCCTGCGCCAGTCCCTGTACGTCGCGACTGACGACGTGAAAAAAGCTGTCAATCATCTGCGATTGAAGTTGCGGCGTGATTTTGCCCGTCATCCCGAAGTCGAGGAAGACGAGGTGGCCGCTGTCCATCACGAGTAAATTTCCGGGGTGCGGGTCGGCGTGATAAAAGCCGTCTTCGAGCAACTGTTTCAAGTAGGCGCGCACGAGCAGGCGGTTGACCTTGACGGGCGAGATGCGACGCGCCCCCAAGCCTTCGATGTCCACGACCTTCGTGCCGCGGATGAACTCCATCGTCAGCACGCGCGTCGTGGTGTGCGTCCAGTAAATGCGCGGGACGTGGATGGGTTTCCAATCGCGAAAATTACGGCGGAAGAGTTCGGCGTTGCGACCCTCGTTAACGTAATCAATTTCCTCACCGATGGTTTCGCGAAACTCGCGGAGCATGCCTTCCCAATCGGCGTTCTCGTTGGCGGCGGGAAAGCGCGAGACGAAGCGCACGATGCGACCGAGGACGGAGATGTCGAAGCCGAGCGTTTCGCGCAGACGCGGGCGCTGAACTTTGACTGCGACCTCTTCGCCTGTGTGCAACCGCGCGCGATAGACCTGTCCGAGCGAGGCGGCGGCAATCGGTTCGGCGTCAATCTCCGCGAAGGCTTCACGGAGATTGACGCCTAGCTCAGACTCGATTCGCGCGTAGGCTTCGGCGGTCGGGAAGGCCGGCACTTGATCCTGTAAGGTGGAAAGCTCTTTGACGTAGGCGAGCGGCAGAAGGTCTGCGCGAGTGCCGAGCGACTGGCCGATTTTGATGAACGTCGGGCCGAGCGCAATCAGATTTTCCCTGAGCCACACGGACTGCTTTTGCAGGCGGGCCTCTTTGCCCTCCGTCCCTTCACCGCCGCGAAAGACGAAGACGCGCACCAGCCGGATCAGCTTGTCGAGAGCGCGGCGGTCAACATCGCGCGACCATTCCTGAAAGAGCGCGACGCTCCCGCGCAGGCGCGCCTCTTCCCGCTTGCGCTCCGCCATGCGCCGAGTGAACTTAACGCGCACATCGTAGTCGTTAAGAAATAGATAGAGCGCCATCGTGCCGAGCACGCGCACGATCTCGAACGTCCGCAGCCAACCGCGCACGCCCCGCGCCTCGAACCTGCCCGCCTCTTCGGATGAATCTTTCGCTTGAGACGGCGGCAACTCGTTCGTCGCGGTTGAAGGCGAGATACTCACGAGCGTAACGTTGCCCGCCTCGCTCGCAACGTGTCGCGCGCCGCCATTTTCGACGAGCGCCAGCGCGGTCTTCGTCCCGCCGCTCTCGTGTCCGCCCGTGCCGAAACGGTTTGACGGCTCTTTCGCGGGCGCATCGAGCAAAGCTTCTCGCCCCAATTCTTTTCGTTCGGTTGCCATGATGATATCGCGATTAAAACGTACACGAAAAATGTCTCAACCCTGTCTCGCACAATTCACAGTTCAAGGTTCAAAACCCGAAATCGAAGAACACCGCTTCGTTTCACGACCCGGAGTTTTGAACCTTGAATTGTGAACACGCATTCATGTGACGGCAAGAGCACGTCGGACGCCCGGCCTCTCGAAATAACCGTGTGCGCGCCGCGCGTCCGTCTCAATTTGCCGCTTCAACTCTTCGACCGAAGCGAACTTTCGCTCCGCGCGCAGGCGATGCAGAAAACGGACGCGCAACACGTCGCCGTATAAATCGCCGCTCCAATCCATAACGTAAGTCTCGATTGAGGGTTCGGCCTCATTTTCAAAGGTTGGGCGGACGCCGATGTTGGTGACGCTGCGACGCCACTCGCCCGCGATGAGAGCCGTCGTCACGTAAACCCCGCCGCTCGGTATGACGCGATTCAGTGGTCGCAGGTTCGCCGTCGGGAAGCCGATTGTGCGCCCGCGTTCGGCCCCGCGCACGACACGCCCCTCAACGCCGTAAGGACGGCCCAGCATCCGCCGCGCGAGGTTGACGCGTCCCTGCGAGAGCAGTTCGCGTATGCGACTCGAACTGATGCGCCCGCCGCGCAGACGAACTTCCGGCACTTCGTCAGCGAAGAAACCGAGCCGTTCGCTGGCCTTCCTCAACAACGCGATATTGCCTTCGCGCATGTGGCCGAAGGCGAAGCCGCGCCCCAGATAAACCTCCTTCGCGTGGAGGCGTTCCTGCACCACGTCACGTAAAAAATCTTCCGCACGCACGCACGCGAACTCTTTCGTGAAGCGGACGACGATGGCCTGTTGGATGCCGAGAGCGCTGAACGCCTCGATCTTCTGATCGAAGGTTTGCAGCAAAGGCGGCGCGGATTCCGGGTGCAGAACGGCGCGCGGGTGCGGATCGAAAGTGATGACGGTCGGCACTGCGTTGAGCACGCGTGCGCGTTCGACGATTGTCCGCATGACGAGTTGGTGGCCGAGATGCAGCCCGTCAAAGACGCCGAGCGTGAGCACCGTCGCCCGCGCGATCTCTGCGTTGTCGGTTCCGTGAAAGAGACGCATAAGAACAGAGAACAGATGGCAGGCGACGAGCAACGAGCAAGAGACAAGCATGAAGCCTAAAGCTGTTTCAACCTGTCGCCCTCAACCCTTCACTCGTCGCTGATTTCCAAACCGTCATAGCCGAACTGAACGCCGTCGGGCAAGAGCGCGGAGTCGCGCGCGTGTTTGAAGTCGTGCGCGAGATGCGTGAAAAAGGCACGGCGCGGTCGCAGTTCTTCAACGTAAGCGAGCGCCGTTTCAAGATAGAGATGCGTCGGGTGCGGCCTGATGCGCAGGCAATCGAGGACGAGCACGTCGAGGCCGCGCAGCCGCTCCAACGTCGCCGGCGGAATCTCGCTCAGGTCTGTGGCGTAGGCAAAGTCGTTGATGCGATAGGCGACGACGGGCAGACGCCCGTGAATGACTTCGAGCGGCGTGACGTGGAAGTCAGGGCTGAAGTCGAAGGGCGCATCCGCGACAACCGTGTGTGCGAGAACCTGCGGCAGCCCGCCGCCGAAATGCGACGGCTCGAAGACGTATTGAAAGATGCGCCGGATGTCGCGCCACGCGCGCTCGTTGGCATAGACGCCCAAAGCGCCGTGACGAAAGTTGAGCGGGCGGATGTCGTCGAGGCCGAAGATGTGGTCGGCGTGGCAGTGTGTGACGAGCACCGCGTCCAGATGGCGCAGACGTTGACGAAGCGCCTGCTGGCGGAAGTCGGATGAGGTGTCAATCAGCACGGTCTGCCCGTCGTGCTCGACGAGCACGGAGACGCGCAAGCGCTTGTCGCGCGGGTCGTCTGACACGCACGTCTCGCAATCGCATCCGATGGACGGCACGCCCGTCGAAGTCCCTGTGCCCAGAAGAGTGAATTTCATAAAGAAGTAAATCGTGAATCGTCAATCGTGAATAGAAGGCAGCGGGCTTTATCTATTCACGATCGACGATTCACGATTCACGAGCACTTCATCTTCCGCCCGTGATGTCGCTGCCGGAGAAGCCGCGCGGTGCGGGCGCGCCGCCGCGTGTCAGCGAGACGTACTGCATGCGCAGTTGCGAGAGAATCAATTCGAAGAACTGCTGCTCTTCCGCGTTGAGGTTGCCGCGCGTCTTCTTTTGCAACGTGCCGAGCATGTCTATGCACTGGCGTGCGAGCGGGATGTTGAGTTCGCGCCCCTCCAGACCGGGCCGGTCAACGAGGCCGAGCGCGTCCGCCGCGAACGAGGCGATGAACTCGATGACGAGGAGAAACTCCTGCGAATCGCCCTCTTCGTCGGCGGGCGGGATTTCGTCGGCAGCGCGCGAGGTTGGCGGCCCGGTCGGAGGCGTCGGTGC